>DAHUYT010000010.1 GCA_027315065.1 Nitrososphaerota archaeon
TTGTATCACAAAAGATAGAATCTCAAATACAACTATTCAACGAGTTTGTGTCAGAACCAATGCGAGTCTATAACTCTTACAACAAGAAATGGCAGATATGCAACAACCAAAGGTCTGGGATGAATTATTCCCTCAAGGCAAGTGCCGAGGTCAAGGAGAGGATCAAAAAGGCCATAGTTGCTATGGAGAGGATATATTCGAATCTAGGTTTTGCTCATGAACTACGTGAAATAATGAAGGTTGAAGCTGACATTGCCAAATGGTACTATCCAACCTTTTGTTTGTTGTTCAAACCTGATTTGAGATTCAATTCAAGAAATAATGCTAGAACGTTCAGGCCAAAAGACGCCAGTGATGTAATCAATGGACTACTAAACTATGGCTTTGGTATACTGTATGCAGAGGTAGCAAAACAACTCAACATACTAGGACTTGATTGCTACGTTGGATTCTATCACAAGAACCACGAGTCACATCTTGCCTTGGTCTATGACATGATAGAGCCTTTCAGGCACTTGATAGATAGAAGCGTCTTTGAGATTCAAGATCAGATACGAAAGAAGGATTATGTTTACTCACGAGAAGGAATTGTTGTGTTATCTGATGAGTTGAAGCAAAAGTACATTGAATTGTTATCTACTGTATTCGATAGGAAACGTGATTACAAGGCAAGAAGCGGAATTAGAAGAAAGGATGGTTATCAGAAGATGGAGGAGATTACTATAATGAAGATGAGAGTTATTGAATTAAAGACACTAATAGGTATTGAATGATTATTTCCTCCAATGATATTTTTCATTAAATTCTTTAGCCCTTTTAGCAGAGGATCTCTCTGCCCATTTTATTGCATCATCTAATGGTTCTACTGGATCTTGATTAAATTCAAAAGTTTTCATAAAATCATGGCCTAAAATGCCATGATCGCCAATCATAAATGTTGAACCAGTATTCTTTTTTCTTAAAATAGCTGTTATTCTTGTAGAATCTCTTACAATACTATATTCAAAGATATGACCAGATGGATTAGTATCATACATTACAACAAATTTAGATAGCATAACCCACAATCTTACTTTTTCCTCATTTGAATGAACGTCGATGTCGGGAATTTGTTTGATTAAGAGAGCATTGTAGTTTTTTGTTTTAAGATAATTTTGAATTTTTATTAGATCATGAATTTCTGGTTCGGTATCTTTTCCGAGTATAATTACATTCTTTTGTAATCCTTCTTCCAAGTCTACTACCATGTCGAATTTTTCTTTTTTAGTTTCGAGTAAATCAGGCTTTTGAACCGACTTTCTTTCTTTTTTCTTTTTTTTCTTTTTTTGAAATACATTCTCAAACCGGTGTGAGAACTGTCCGTGACCTATCTCGTGCAATAAATCAAAACAGGGTGGGTTTGTGCAGAAATGGTATTGGGAAAACTAGTCCATGAAATCCCTCTTCCTCCACGGCTACGGCCTTTCTATCAAAGTACAAAACTCAAGACTAGTATTCTCTCAAGGGATTGATCCTTTTTCAATAATGATCCATGTAACCTTTTGGTATGACTTGATCCATCTGAAGTTTTATCCTAAAATTCCTGCCTTTATATAACCGTGAAAGTCTTACTAGACATGTTAAAAGAAATAATTGCAAAATTGAAATCTTGCTCTTGTAACAAGAAATCATCTGATGACATAAACGCAGTAAAAAAATCTGAAGAATCGAAAAAGTAAAAAAATTAGGTATTTGTTTAGTTTTTTGAAGTTCAGGCACGAATCATTGGATTTTATAACACGAAAAACACGACATCTGTGCGTAAAAATCCATTTTACTTTAAAACTCTAAACAGTTACAAAATTAGATTCTAAACTCTTTTTGTTTTTCAATACAGTATCGGACTACATCTGATCATAACTTACATTACAAAGTGTTGATGGGTTTTTCTTCGTAAAAAGATCGAATTCCATTCTATTAAGCCACAATAAAATGGGACAGCCACAAGACGTGCCTAGCAGTAACCAGTAATCATGCCAAATTTAAAATTGACATCAATGGAAATAAACGATATGCACAAAATACAGGGGGACGCCAAGGCAGGACCGGCAATCAAATGCATAGTCTGCGGGTATAACGATACCGTTCGTTGTACTAAATGTAAAACTCTTGTTTGCAAGCGTTGCCACAAGCCAACTACTCAGGTTTATTGCGAGATATGTCTTGAAAAGCTTCCAAAACATAAGACACATTGTGAGAAAAAAATGGAATTGTCTTATAAAAAGTACAGTAATTTGTTGTAAGACGATTTTCTAGTCCATCTTTGAGATAGACTAATTTTTTGCTACAAAAGACAATATTTCATCTAGCGTAGGAGGACATCCTTGTGTATTTTTTATGTAAAGTGCAGAGGCACTATTTGCAAATACAAGCCTTTCATGGGTATTCAGGTTTGCAAGATATCCTACGATATTTGCTGCATCCCATACATCCCCTGCACCAGTAACAATAACAGGTTCTACTTGAAAGGATTTGACAAATTCAATCTCACTTCCATTTGACCAACAGGAGCCAGAAGCTGTATGCAGATCTATTGCTACATGTATCTTCTTTGCCAGCTCTTGAACTAGTTTTTTTGTGCCTTCAACATCAGAGATTGTGCCAAGACCATACTGCTTGAGCAATATATTACATTCATTCTCGTTAATGCATAAAGAATTCAAACTGGTATGTAGTTCATTTAGAGCTTCCTTGAATTCCTCAGATCTTGTTTGTATGTCGGCAGGATCTATGAAATGAAATGCCTTATCAGATTTTTCAAATACAAACTTTGATAGTTCTGTTCCTTTCTTGTTGCTTGCCCAATTTGCTACAATGACAGCTTTGGAATTTTTTAGTGCCTGTTGTTCCCTTACTCCAAGTTTTTCAGGGCCAAAATTTTCATTGTCGCCAAGATCAGAGAGCATTATATTTACAATGTTTTCACCATCTCGAAATTCAAGTGCGGTGGTTCTGCCTGGTTTTCCATCAATTACAAAAAGCGACGCCTTTTCAAACTTTGAAAATAACTCAGTTAGAAGAGCAGAACTTGTCTTGTCTGCCACCGTAATAAGAGAGACAGGACAGCCAAGTCTTGCAAGGGCATATGCAACATTTGTAGCATTGCCACCTTTGATGTCCTTTTGTGGAATGCCACGGATACTTCCACCAAACTTGCTTTTCTCCAGAATCTGACTGTAGACTTTGCCAAGATCAGATATCGAGATTATCCTATCAAGAAAAAAATCATTTAGAACAACAACCGAGTCTACAAGATTAATATTTTCTAGTTTTTCTAGCATGAAATGGTTCTAGCCCATTGGTGGCATTGGAGGTCCGCCTCGTCCTCCACCTTTACCAGACGATGCGATTACATCATCTATTCTTAGAATCATACACGCAGCTTCTGTTGCAGATTTTATTATCTGCTCCTTTACTGCCACTGGTTCTATAATATCAAGAGAATACATGTCAGACACCCTTGTGTTTCGCGCATCAATTCCAGTCCATTTCTTGCCCTGACTATGTTTTGCACGTAATGTAACCATTGTATTGATCGGATCCATGCCTGCATTCTCAGCTATTGTCAACGGAATTATTTCAAGAGCTTCTGCATATTTTTTGATTGCAAGCTGCTCTCTTCCCTCGAATCTGTCTGCCCAATCTTTTAGATTTGATGCAAGAAATTCTTCAGGAGCACCGCCGCCAGCTACAACTGCTGGCTTTTCAATTACATCTTTTACCACCATTAATGAATCATGAAGTGATCTGTCTACTTCATCTACAACTCTTTGTGAGCCACCTCTAATTAGCACGGTAATTGCTTTTGGGTTCTTGCATCCTTCAACAAATGTCCATTTTTCTGTCTCCACCTTTCTTTGTTCTACTAGTTCAGCAGATCCTAGATCTTTTGTAGTCATATCGTCTATATTGCTGCTGATTCTTCCACCAGTAGCTTTTGCAAGCTTTGTCATGTCGCTTTCCTTTACTCTTCTTACCGAGAGAATTCCTTGTTTTGCAAGGTAGTGTTGTGCAATGTCATCTATTCCCTTTTGACATATCAGGACATTAGCACCAATTTCATAAATCTTGTCTACCATTGATTTTAGCATTCTATTTTCTTCCTCAAGGAACATCTGCATTTGAGAAGGATCGGTAATTCTGATCTCTGCACTCATCTCTGTCTTTTCAATCTCAAGAGCGGAGTTTAACAGTGCAATTTTTGCCTTTTCTATTTTTGTTGGCATACCACTATGAACTACTTCCTTATCAAGCACAATACCTTTGATGAGTTGTGTATTTCTAATTGAACCTCCAGCTTTCTTTTCTACTTTAATATTATCTAGATCAACTTTATTTCCTCCTTCCTCTTTTTCAACTACTTGCATAATTGCATCCACAACAAGTTTTGAGAGCATGCCACTGTCCTCTGAGATTAGTTTTGATTCCATGCTTGTTTTTGCAACCTTTAAAAGAATTTCCTTTTCATTTGGACTTACAGTCTTGGCAAGCTCTTGGAGAAGAGAAAGTGCCTTCTCTGCAGCAGCCTGGTATCCCTCAATGATTACAGTAGCGTGAATGTTTTTTTCTAATAGTTCTTCAGCCTTTGCCAAAAGAGATCCTGCAAAGACAACCGAGGATGTTGTTCCATCTCCTACTTCAGTGTCTACTGTCTTTGAGATCTCTACCATCATCTTTGCTGCAGGATGTTGAACGTCAATTTCCTTTAGAATAGTAGCACCATCATTTGTAATTGTAACATCGCCTAATCCATCTACAAGCATCTTGTCCATTCCTCTTGGACCAAGGCTTGTTCGTACTAGTTCAGCAACGAGTTTTGCTGCTGCAATATTGTTTTTCTGAGCATCTCGCCCCTTTTGCTGCAAGGCGCTCTCCTTTAGCACAAGAACAGGACCTTGTGGTGTTTGTTGAATTGAAGCCAAAATTATCCTCTCTCTATCGTGATTTAGTTTCCCCTTTTAATACCTTATCCATCCAAAATTTTAAGATAGATTCTGTTTTTAACGTCTACCATGCCATTATACAAGATTCTAATCTCTGGTAATGCAAGAAATGGGAGAAAGAGCGGGATCAGATGAGGTTGTTTAAATCTACATCCTGTCTCAATTAACGTTTCGTCAACCTCATTATACTTGGTTACTGCTTCCTCAAGAGGCAGTTTTGAGACTAAACCTGCAACAGGCATTTCAAATTTGCATATTATTTTTCCATCTCTTGCAGCAATCATTCCACCTTGTGTTTTTACTAGATCGTTTGCCACAAAAGCCATGTCCTTTTCATTGGAACCAACTATGATTAGGTCATTTTCATGAAAGCTCTGCGTACATCCAAAGGCCCCAATCTCACAGCCAAAGTTCTTCAAGAATCCAACACATTGTTGCCCAGTACCATATGTTCTGTCTATTGCTGCTACCTTCCAGACATCTTTCTCTTGAGAAGCAATTACATTTCCGTCCTTTACGCAAAGCTCTTCATGATCTTTTCTTGTTATAATTTCAGTATCTAGTCTGATTACAAGGGCTTGAGCAGAATTTTTCTTGCTCTTGACTACAAAATCCTTCTCTGTAAATTTGCGCCTCACCTTTACCGTTTCTGTCATCCATTTTGAGATTGCTAGTTTTGCATTTTTGAATACAGGTTTGCCGTGAGCCACCAACAATTTACCTCCTACAAAGACCTTGTCCGGTTTTAGATTGTTTAGATCATCAAGGACTAGAATGTCGGCAAGTTTGCCTGGAGCAATACCCCCCAAGTCTTTGTCCATCTTATAATACTCAAAGCAGTTTCTGGATGCAATGGTTATAGCATCTATCAATTCCATACCAATTGATACGGATTTTCTGACGCAATGATCAATCATGCCAAATTCAAGCAGATCTTTTGGCGTTATCCCATCAGTACAGAACATCAACCTGTCAAAATATGTCTTCTTGGATAACACATTTGGCATAATCTTATCAAGGTCTCTTCGTATAGACCCTTCTCTTACCATAACCCACATCCCAAGCCTTAGTCTTTCCATCACTTGATCATAGTCTATCGGTTCATGACATGAGAATATTCCAGATGCAATGTAGGCATTTAGCTTCTTGTCGCTTGCACCTGCAGTGTGACCGTTTATGATTCCATCATTTTCAAGAATATAATTTAGACTTTGAATTGTGTTTGGATCACGCGTTGTTACCTTGGTCCAAGAAAATACTTCGCCCATGCCAAGAACATTTTCTAATTCAAATGCCTTTTTCTGTTCTATCTGGGATATTGTTCTTGCGTGGCTAAACTTTCTGTCAACTGGAAGACCACCAGGTATCATATGAAATACCCTTATTGGTAGATTCTCTGTCATTTTGACAAATTCCCTAAAGCCCCTGTATCCACAAACACTTACGATATCAATTGGATCTGAGAATAATGCAGTAGTGCCACATAGAAGAGAATGCTTTGCAAGTTCAGAAGGCAAGATGTACTGGTCCATGTGTATGTGAGAATCTGCAAATCCCGGAGTGACAAATTTTTCTTCCAAGTCAATGATTGCAGTTTTTTCACCAACAGTATGCGATGCATCCTTTCCGACATATGCAATTCTGTCTTTTAAAATGGCAATCTGTGTTTGTAGCATTATTTCTCTTGAATAGACATTGACAAGTTTGCAGTTTTTTAATACAATGTCTGCTTTTTTTTCGCCCATTGCAACCTTGTTTAGTGGACCAATCATTGATGCAAGAGAGCTGGCCTTCACAAAGTGACTTTGGGCAAATACATTATTAAAGCGATGTTTAAATTACGGTCAGGGCTCGTCTTCTTTTATGAACATGCCTAAGGAGATCAGACGATACTGTCCCAAGTGTAAGAAACACACACTACAGAAGGTCTCCTTGTACAAGGCAGGAAAAAGAAGAGGTTCTGCAATAGGTGAAAGGAGACATGCCGAAGACAAAAAAGGATACGGCGGTCAGAAATTTCCCAAGTTAGCCAAGCCGGCAAAGACCACAAAGAAGATGACACCCATTTTCATGTGCCCTGAATGTAAAAAGAAATTTAATGTACCAGGAATAAGACTAAGAAAGTTAGAGTTGGTTGCACAATGAAAAAGGCCCAAATCCTCATCCCAAAACCAGGAAGTAAATTCCAGCGAGTCCAGTGTAAAGAATGCGGAGAGGAAAGTGTTGTTTATTCTCATGTTTCTACTACAGTCGCATGCAAGGCTTGTGGCAATACATTGGCTGAACCAACAGGTTCTATTGCAAAGATTAACGGTAAAGTTCTAGGCAGCGCCGAGTAGATCGTAATCGCTTTTTGTGTTAAGATTTACCGCAATACGCTTGTCATCAATTACAACATAGGACTCCTGCACATGTTCCATAGCAGCAATCATTTTTGGATTTATGATAGATATGCCTGTAAACGCACATTGCTCTCCGTCGTAATTTACAAGATATTCTGGTTTTATTCCAATCAAATCCAAAAATTTCTTGCTTACAAGAATACTTGTCCATGATTGTCTGTCCTCAAAATCATTTACAATTTTTTGTATGATTTCAGAATCTAACAGTGCAAGGTCACCAGAAACTACAAAGACATTATCATCAAAATTTTTCAGCACCTCGTTTAGATCCTCCACGTATCCTTTTCCTTTTGTTTCAATTGTAAATATACCAAGATCCTTTACAAACTTGGATGTTTTTGGAGCATTACAACTTGTAGCACATATTATTTTTGAGAAACATCCAGACTTGCCTAATGCAGAAATAACATGATAAATAACGGGTTTTTTGTATTTGAGGAGGAGTTTTTCCTGTGCTGACTCCATCCTTGTACCCTTGCCTCCACACATTACAAGACCGATCATCTTGATGCAAAAATTATCAGCGATGCGAGCCTTACAAGTTCATTACTGGCCCCAAAGACATCACCCGAAATTCCCCCAAAGATTCTATTTGCCACAACAAGAAGCAAAAATGACATTCCAATAGTAATGCCTATCACTATTATTCCTGTAATGCCTCCTAGGATAATAGTGGGCACTATTGCCAGCATAGCTGCCATAGCCAGTTTGGCTGGACTTTTCATGGATTGTGTAAATGGGGAGCTAAGTCCTTGCCATGCAGAATAGCCTCGATTTGCTTGCAGAGTCATGGCAAACTTTGCCATAAGTTCGCTAACCAATATTGCCTCAAAGAGAATAAAACCCTTCATCATGGAAATTGACATTATCATTCCAGCTACGTAGAGAACTACAGTAACTACACCTGCCGAGCCTACTGCCGGATCCCGCATTGCTTTGAGTTTCTTTTCCTTTGTCCCCTTTGCCATCATACCATCGGCAAAATCACAGAGGGCATCAGTATGATGTATTCCCGTAATGATCACAAGTGCTCCTGTTAGAACAAGACCCACAATTAGCGGCTGAACATACGAAGAGAGTCCATAACCTGCACCACCAATTACAAGTCCAATTAATGCACCAACAATTGGGAAGAGATACATGTTTTTTGCAACAGTATCAAGATCAGCACTTTTTGACGGAATAATTGTTAGAAATGAAATTACCGAGGTGATTCCTTTAAACAAGATTCCACCATCCCAAGTAAGACAAGATTACAACCATAGGGATTGTAAACAATATGGCAAATAGAATAGTCGTAACTTTCATTATCAATATGGCATCCTTGAAGTGTTTCTCTGTAAACTCTGTGCTACCGTCACCCAAGACGTAATGATCCAGTTTTTCAAATTTTACTCCCAGTGCACCTGCCATTGTTGCCATTGGATATCCGGCATTTGGGCTCTCAGTCTTTGGACCGTCACGCTTCATGACTTCAAGTGAGTGTTTCCAGTTATTTCCTGCAATTATGCTTGCAAGTATCATAATAAGACTTGTCAACCTTGAGGGTACAAAGTTTAACACCTTATCACAATTTGCCCCAAACCACCCCAAGTTTCTAAAAATGTCAGTCTTGTATCCAATCATTGAATCAATGGTGTTTACTGTTCTGTAAACAAAGGCTCCCACAAGTCCAAAAAATGCAAAATAAAACAAAGGACCTGTTATTCCATCCACAATATTCTCGCTTATGCTCTCAAGTGTAGCAGAGATGATGTGTTGCTTGTCCAGATTCTTTGTGTTTCTCTTTACTATCATTGATAGTTTTACCCTTGCATCATCTAGATCATTTCTTGATAGAGAGTCCATGATCTGAGATGCATGCCTTTGCATTCCCTTGACTGCAATTGTAGTCTTTAACAACAATCCAATTGCAAACACAGAAGTTACTAGGACTAGAATCTTTGAGAATTCAACCAAATCAAGATGATTAAGATACGCAAAGGCTTGATCAATGTAAAATGACAAAATAGCAATAGGTATTGCTATAGAAACAACGAGAATAATTCCCCCTAATTTTTCCGATGTGGGATTGTTTGATCTTACCAATGGTGCAAACTTTCCAATCAGAGCTCCAATCCAGACTGTCGGATGATACCTGTTTTTTGGATCGCCAAGAGCAAGATCAAGCCCAATAGCAAGTGTAACTGAGAGAATAAGAACAAGCATCATTTCAAAAGACCACGTATCGCTTTCATATTTAGATTTGATCTCACAACTTGACTTAAATGCTCTATCTCTTTGTCAAGGGATCTAATGTATTGCGTAGTAAATGATACTTGTTTGGGATTTGTATGCAATGAATCCTCATCTGGAATATCAAGTTTTAAGAGAGGAATGGTTCCAAATACGGGCCTGTTGGTTTTCTTCTTTAGCATCATAAAGCCCGGACGTAAAATCTCAATGTCGCCTCTGAACTTGTTTATTACATATCCCTTGACAAATCGCTTGTATTCTCTCTCAAGCAGTTCCATGGTTCCTATTATGCTAGCAAATGTTCCTCCCTTATCTATATCAGATACCAAAATTACTGGCGATGAACAATACTTTGCCATTTTCATGTTAGCAATATCATACTTTTGCATGTTTATCTCTGCAGGAGAACCTGCTCCTTCCAGAATAACGAGATCATATCTTCCTCTTAGATAATCAAGTGATCCTTTTGCTATGTCAAGCCCCCTTGTGAGAGAAAACTTTTTGTAATATTCATCAGCGTGCATCTTTTTGTAGAATTTTCCCTTGACAAAGACCTCACTCTTGTAATCTCCAAGTGGTTTTAGTAGAATAGGATTCATGTGTGGAGAGACATCGGTTCGGGCTGCAATGGCCTGAATTGCCTGAGCCCTTGAGATCTCAAAATCATTTCTTCGATAAGAGTATGTTGACATGTTCTGTGACTTGAATGGTGCTACCCTGTAACCTTCATCTGCAAAAAATCTACACAGTGCAGTAACAAGAGTTGTCTTGCCTGCGCCAGAAGATGTTCCCTGAATCATCAATGTTTTTGTCATGTCTTTCTAAATTCTTTGACAAGTTTTTGATTTTCATCATGAGTGCGTACAGCAACTCGAATGAATTTGTTGTCTAGTCCTCTAAACGAGCTACAGTTCCTTATCAAGATATTTTTTCTCAATAGTTTTTTCTGTAATTGCTTTGAGTTGATTTTGGATTTTATCAAAATAAAATTTGCGTCAGAATCATAACACTGGAATCCAGCAATCTGAGATATTGATCTCTTCAGAAACCCCCGTTCTTTTTCAATTAGTTTTCTTGTCTTTTCCAGATGTGACCTGCTTGATAGCGCCCTTATCGCAATGTTTTGTGCAATACCACTTACATTCCATGGAATCTTGATCTTGTTTAGAATCCCGACCATCTTCTTGCTTCCAAGTCCATATCCTATTCGTAGGCCCGCAAGCCCAAAAGATTTTGTCATAGACCTCAAGATGAAAAGGTTATCAAATTCGTGTATCTTGGATACTATGCTTTCTTTTGGGTTTGAAGCAAGTTCTATAAAACACTCATCTATAAAGATCAGAGCAGACTTGTCATGTGAGAGATCTAAGATCTTTAGCATGTTTTTTTTGCTAGTGAGAACACCAGTTGGATTGTTAGGATTACAAACAAAGATACAGTGATTTTTTGCAATTGTTTTTAGAAAGTTATCAATGTCTTGATTTAAATTCATGGTCTTGAAATAAGAAACCCTAGCACCATTCAGTCTTGCTGCCGACTCATATTCTCCAAAGGTTGGTATTGGAATTGACACATTACGCTTGTTCAAAAATGCTTTGCTAAAGTTGTAAATTATTTCGGTAGCTCCATTGCCTACTATTATCTGATTTTTTGGAACTCCAGTGTATTTTTCCAAATGATTTCTTAGCCTAGTTGAATCTGAATCAGGATATACAGAAAACAAGCAAGAGTTCTTTTTCAGGCCATTTCTTATTGCAGGCGGAAATCCCAACGGATTTACATTTGAGCTAAAGTCTAGTATTTTTGAATCAAATTCAAGTCCTGCAGAATATATTCCTCCATGCGCTACTGTCTTGTGATTGGCAATATGAGGTTCTACTCCGAGTCTCACACCATCATGGTATTTCATGGGTATTTAGTTGTGTTTTGGATCCACTGCTAAAGGAATATTAATTGTATGAACAGAATTTTTTGTATATGAAGAAACGAGTAGCTGTCATAGGAGTTACTGGAGCAGTAGGACAGGAGTTTGTATTGGCTCTAAACAATCATCCATGGTTTGAGGTAAAACAGATAGCCGCATCAGAAAGATCTGCAAAGAAAAAGTTTGTTGAGGCAATAAGAGACCCAAATAGCGGTATACTCAGATGGCATCTAAGGGAGCCTATTCCTGAATATGTCAAGGAGATGACTATTGAATCAGTTGATGATATCAAACCAGAAAATCTCGATCTAGTTTTCAGCTCAGTTGAAAGCGAGGCTGCAAGGGAGATCGAGTCAAAATTTGCACAGGTCATACCTGTCATTAGCACCTCTGCAGCATACAGATATGAATCAGATGTGCCAATTTTGATTCCAGGAATAAATGATGATCATGTTGCACTCTTAGATCAGCAGAGAAAAAACAGGGGATGGAAAGGATTTGTGGCACCTCTACCAAATTGTACCACTACGGGTCTTGCAATTACGATGAAGCCACTCTTGGACAAGTTTGGTGCACAAAAGATAATCATGACATCAATGCAGTCAATGTCCGGAGCCGGAAGGTCTCCTGGTGTTTCTGCTTTGGATATTACAGATAACATAATTCCATATATTCCAAAGGAAGAAGACAAGGTTAGAATAGAAACAGGAAAAATTCTTGGCAAATTAGTAGATGGTAAGATAGATCCAGCCAAACTGAAAGTTAGCTGCACATGCACAAGAGTTCCAGTAATTGATGGACACACCGAATCTGTTTTCGTCGAAACCGCAGCTCATGTTGACCCAGAGAGCGTAAAGAAAGCCATGCAAGAGTTTTCAAGCAAGGTAAGTATCGCAAACCTTCCATCTGCTCCAAAAGAATATCTCTTGGTTCATGAAGATCCAACAAGGCCACAGCCAAGATTAGATCGTGAGATTAATGATGGTATGACAACAGTGGTTGGCAGAATCAGAGAGGACACGGTTTTCGATAACGGTATAAAATACGTGTTGTTCTCACATAACGAGAAGATGGGTTCTGCCAAGGGAGCCGTTTTATTAGCTGAAATGCTATACAAGAAAGGCTATATCTAGCAACTGCAAATTATAGAAAAATTATAATAACAAGTTTATTAAGATCCATTTATTCACAATAAATGGTGTTTTGAATGGCAAAAGTTGATGATTTAGATATGATAATTTTATCAGAGTTGTCACAGGACGCAAACATTTCAGTTCCTCGAATCTCAAAGAAGATAAACGTAAACTCATCCGTTGTTTACAGCAGAATCAAGAGGCTCATCAAAAGAAAGCTGATTGAGCGCTTTACCATTGTAGTAAATGACAGGGAGCTTGGTTATACTGTAAAAGCCCTAACGGGTATAAACATGGATTCTAAGATGAGAGATCATGTAATTGAAGAGCTGTTAAAAATAGCAGAAGTGAGGGAGATCTCAGAAGTTACTGGTAGATTTGATATCATTGTTACAATGCATGCCAAAAACCTCGATGAGATGCACAGGCTCATATCAGAGAGGGTAGGGCGAATACAAGGAGTTCAGCGTTCTGAGAGCTTCATTGAGATGAAAAGGACTACAAAGCCGATGCCCTATAAGGCTACTAAATAACCCCAGTATTTTCAACCTATAAATAACAAAAAGGCTCCAAAAAGGAGAGTGTGCTAACAACAAAAGCTAGTTCCAGAATTAAGACGTATTATGAGGTAACCAAGCCGAAGATATGGTATCTTTTAGTCTTTACTGCAATGGGTGCAACATATACTGCTTCTAATCTATATCATATCCCGGTATCGGCCTTGACTTGGGCACTTGTAACCTTTGGTGTCATAGCAGGTTCCGCTGCAGCTAACACACTAACAAACTACAATGACAGGGACATTGATGCCATCATGGAAAGGACAAAGGAAAGGCCAATTCCGAGCAGGAGGATCTATCCGGCAAAAAAGGCGCTTTACTTTGGATTAATCCTTGCAGGCATATCACTAGTTTGTGCATTTGCAATTAACATATGGGCTGGAATCTTTATGGCATTTGGTCTTGCAGACAATATTCTGGTTTATAGTAAATTCCTAAAGCGAAGAAGCAGAACAAACATTATCTTGGGTGGATTCTCAGGAGGAGCTCCCGCAATGATTGGCTACGTGGCAGTGACAACAACTGGTATGTGGGATCTAGGATTAGTCATGGCGGGATTGGTTTTTGTTTGGATCCCAATGCACATCTGGAGTCTCACGTTGCATGTCAAAGACGATTACAATAAAGTTAAAGTTCCCATGCTTACCGCAGTTGAATCTGAAAAGACATCGGTTCGAGTAATAGCTGGTACCACATTGATGATGGTGTTATTTAGCGTGTTGCCATTTTTCATGACAGATGCTTCTGGAAAACATTTGTTTCATGCAACATATCTTTACAGTGCAATAGTATCAGGTGCAATAATGATAGCATTGAGCATATGGCTTCTTGTGAAACCTTCAGAGAGGGCATCTTGGACATTGTTCAAGTTTTCCAGTCCATATCTTGCGATCTTGTTTATTGCACTTATGGTTGATTCTGCTCTGAGATAGTTTACTTGAGATAATTTTTTAGAAAAACTTTTTCTGAATTTGGAATCTTTGCAATCTCAAATCCTTCCGGGCGTTTTGAGAAAGGTTTGGTTGCATCTATCCCCATCTTTGTTGTCAGTAAATTTTTTTGATCGCTTGACGGGTCAAGGCTTGAGCCTCGCACCTTTGACATTATCACAAGATTCTTGTCTGCCTGGAATCTTGTCGCCATGGCATATTCAACCTCCACTGGGTTGGACGGATCAATATCATCATCTACCACAGTTACATGCTTGAGTGACCTGTGAGCACCAAAGGTTGCGCTAATTGCTTTCTTTGGATCGGATTCTTTCTTCTTTGAAATTTGCACTATGGCGTGAAGCCAATTACATCCCCCATCACTTAGTACTACATTTCTTATCTGTGGCAATATCTGCTTGAGATTTTTGTTTAGTTTTGCTTCAATTGGCATTCCCATGAGCAATCTATGTTCTGCATACCCTGACAGAATATCATGAAAGATTGGATTGTTTCTAAAATACATTCTGTCAAGTTCAAAGACTGGTTGTTCTCTCTTAAAGTCATATGTACGAAGCATCTCCACCATCCATTCCTTGTGGGTTTTGTCCTTGAGTATGCGCCCCTCCAGTACTATCTCGGATTCGGATGGCACAAGCATACCAGAGTAAGAACACGCCGCCAGTGTCAGTTTCCTTGTTAGTAGTTCGTTTGCTATCTCAAGTTCATCCTTGCCCCATTCGGCCTGATAAGCACCTGCTATTGATACGGCAGGATGCACTCCTACAGTAATAGCTACACGCAGGTCTTCACCATGATCTTTGGCATACATATAGGAACTGTGTAGATGTCTTCCTTCTACCATTCTTACTGAAAAGTGTCTCTTGTCAAGCCTGAGAAGCCTATGAAAAGACGAGTTCTGGGTTCCAGTCTCCTGATTTTGTGTATAAACTATGGAGGACGTGATAAAGGCACCTGGTTCCTTTTCAAAGTGTGTTATTATCGGCAGATCGTGTAGGTCCTGTGAATAATTTTCCATGAATCTGCCTTTTTTTACTATTTTGGGCTTTGATGCATGATTTATTGCATGAATTACTTTGTCATGGATCTTGTCTTCTGCAGATCCTACTGCAAGTGCAAATCTTTTCTTTGTACCAACAAGATTTGATACTACACGAAATTTGCTTTCTTTGATATTTTCAAACAAGATGGCTTTTGAGCCATCAAGTTTTGCGGTAACAGCTGCAATCTCGTATTTTGTAGAGACTTTCTTTTTTACAATTGCCAATTCATTTATTCTAGTAATCTTACCAAGGTAATTGCGTAGATCAGAACTCATTGTCGTATAATCTCCATTACTTCATTCATTATAACCTTCATACTATCAAGTTCCAATTCTTTTTGAATATTTAATGAAAAAATACAAATGCCATTAATAGTTGAAGCTACACGTTCAGATACCATCTTGAGAAAAATTGTTTCTGATTTTGATGGTATTACTGTGGCAGTACTTGTAGTACGTCCAGCAGAACCTATTGAAACAACAAGTGTTCCAATCTTCTCCTTTCCTTCAGTTATAGAAATAAAATCTCCATTATCGAAGGGAACTATTTGAACCAAAAATTCGCGTTGATTCACGGTGAAGGTTTTTTTCTTATACCCGACTTGTGATATCAACAGCTAACTACGCCTATACTGCTACAGGTTCTATTGCTACTTTCTTTATAGCATTAGCCTTAGTCGACTTTGTCTTTCTTGTAGATTTTACTACCACCGGTGCTATCTCTTCTATTTCCATAGCCTTCCCAGCGACAGCTTCTAATTGATCAGCTTCGACTCTTGCTCGTAGTTTTGCTTTGTATTTGAGGTTTCTAGGTTTAGTTCTGAGTCTGTATCCGCAGCAAGGACACCAAAGACCTTCCCATTTTATGAAGATCTCGCAGATTTGACATCTTTTTTGTCCTGATGCGTAACGTCCCGTACCTACTGGCTTCTGTGCCTTGTATCTTGTGCATATTCCTTTACATGTCATTTTACGATCACTTTTTACCTTGTGTGATTTAATATAGTAATAGTATAATTTAAGCATGGATCAGAAATTTTTATAATTTAGAATACTTTTTTTTATAAAAATTACATGTGGTATCCAAGACTATAGCAATACTTTTCAAAAAAAGAAAAGAAATGTTCTATAAATATGTATGTTATTTTAAAAATCAAGGATCTTTCAATTTTAAGCGGCTTTTCCGAGCAGGTATTTAAAGATTCTTGATTGCTTTTTGATTTTTTATCCTATTCTTGAAATGGGCAGTACAAGATGTCTGTATCCCTCTCTTTGAGTAATGTATCTTGCAGATAACTTGTCACGTGCTCCTCGTTTATTATAGTTCTTAATCCTAAGTGATGTTCTGCGTTCATCAACAAACTCTAATTCAAAATGAGAGCAAAAACGAAGATTTAACAAATTAGCTATTTGTTTTGCAATTTGCATATTTCCGTTTCCTACCTTGACTACTTTTCGTTCCGCATTTAGTCCGACGAGAATTTTTACCATATGAGATATTAGATCATCAATCGATGTGTAGATAGAACTTTCTATCTCTTTCTCGTAATAGAATACAGAAAGTCCAATTCTGTTACCAGGATCAATTCCTATTATTAATGAACTGTGATGAATTCCTGATTCCAGTTTTTGTACTATCCTACCCCGTACTATTATAGGATCATAATCAAATTCGTCATCAAATAGAACAAGATTACTCGGTATTTTAGATGATTCTCTAACTGTTGTAAGGATTAATCTCCTATCAGAGTTTGTAATTTCTTCTGGCAGTACAGAGTCATAATCTAATTTTAGGTTCTTTAGCGTATTAACAAATTTAAAATAAGATCTGCCGTATACGGTTGCAACCACAATATTACTTTGGGTTTGATACTCTATGATTAGTCTAATTTCTTAGAAAATTTAAAGTTTTTTTGTATCCTAATGTTGATCAACTGAGATCATTTAGTTGTCAACAAGAGTATTGCTCTTGCTAGATCACCCTTAGCTTCAGTTAGTGCTTTGGTTGCTTCCTCTGGTGAAACATTGGCTTGTTGTGCTACAAGCATTATGTCATCTTGGCTAAAGATTGGTACTTCTAGTTCCCTTTCTTCATAACTTTCAGCAATTACTTGAAAAATAGAGTTATCTTTGGCCTTCATTTCTGTCACGGCCGGCTTTACGATTATAATCTCCTTTGTGTCTGTCTTGATTATTACTTCCTGAACATTATTGACCTCCTTCATTTCTAGGCCCATTCTATCCAGCATCCTACGCATTTCTCGGTTTCCGCCACGCATCATTTTCTACTCATATTCCTCAATCTAGACTTTTAAACTATCTCTGATCTTCACAGCAGCTCCTTTCTTCAAGGAACTCATCATTTTTGATGAAAGAATGGCTTTACCAACAGCGATGACTTTATTCCCGTGTAAAACTGGAACATCAGAGCCAATTAAGATATTCTTGCCGCACCAAGTGATATGACTGCAAAAGACCGAGTTACCATTTTCAATAAATGGTTTTGAATCATCGTCTACTTCTACACAGTTTTCTCGAAATTTCTTGCTTTTCATTAGCATTTGAGCAAAATTTGGAGTGATTGCAAGCCCACCGTCTATTCGTAATGTACACAATAACATATCATTTTGGTATACGTGTTGTATTCTACCCGTTTTTTTTGAGTAAGTAAATCTGACATCTTTTGGCATGTGTTTTGATACACCAATACCAAAAAGGGCATCAATGGTATACCTGATCTTCAGAATAGAGTCCATCTCGAACTTATCATTTACAAGCCCCTAATTATTTTTATAACAATATCATACTATATAGTAGAACCGAAGCACTATATAGAATAGACATAGTACAATATCACATGGTAAATACAGAAGAGATGAGAAAAATACAGTTTACCGGCAAGTCTTCCTATATTGTTTCACTTCCAAAACAATGGGTCTCTGACATGGGGTTAAGACAGGGAGATCAAGTAGCCGTAGTTAGACAGGGAATTTCTACATTGCAAATTATTCCACTAAAGCATCACAATAAACCTGTGGTTACCGAAGATGCAACCATTGAGATAAAACTAGAGGATGAAGGAGCTGTAATTATCAGGAAGCTTATTTCATTGTACTTACTTGGCTTTAACATCATAAACGTTAAACCAAAGATTGGAAGATTAAAACCGTCTCAAAGAAATGCCGTCAAGGAGGCAGTAAAGGGAATCTTGATGGGCACTGAAATTATCGCAGACTCAACAGAAGGTCTTACCATACAGGTTCTGATAAATCTCTTTGAGCTCTCAGTTGATGGGGCATTAAAGAGAATGTTGATAATTGCAAAATCCATGCAAAATGATGCATTACTTGCTTTAGGAGAAGCCAATTATGATTTATCAAAGGAAGTTATTGATAGCGACGATGAAGTGGATAGATTCAGCTTCTACATAATAAGACAGCTAAAGATTGCAATTCAAAACGAGCACATGTTAAAAGAGATGGGAATAGAGAGCCCGTATCATTGTTTGGGCTATAGATTAATTGTTAAAAACATAGAACGTGTTGGTGATCATGCCACAGAATTAGCCAAGGATCTGTTAGAATTTAAAAAGCCTATCAAAAAGTCTATACTTGAACCAATTCAGGAATTAAACACCTTTGCATTATCAGTACTTGATGAGGCCTGTCTATCCCTTTTCAAGAGGGATTTTAGTCAGGCAGAATTTACAGTAGAAAAGAGTGCTGAAATTTCCAAGTATGAAAAAAAAATCCTAGACGGCATCAAGTTACTCAGAGATGATGAAGAAATATACCGGGTTAGGCGGATGAATGAAAACATACGTAGAATAGCAGAATATGCTAGCGATATTGCTGAAATCGTAATGAATATGACCATAGAAAAGAGTCTGCGAAAGCAATGATATACGAAGAAAAGGACTGTATGTATTGAAAGATTCTGCCATCCTGATAACATATGATAAGGAGGATGTTGTTAAGGAGGCCATTGCTCTCTGTGATACCGCAGGATACGAACTAAAAAAAATAATACGACAAAAATTTCTTAACAGATCTAAATTTGGACTGGGGGAGGGCAAGGTTGAGGAACTCAAGGAATTTATCAGTTCCATGAGGCCAGATGTCATAATATATGACGAAATACTCAGACCTAGTCAGAATTACAATCTTGCGTCTGCTCTAAAAACCAAAATTCTAGACAGAGAAATGCTGATCTTGGAAATTTTTGAACGAAGAGCCAGAAGTTCGGAATCAATGCTACAAGTCAAATTAGCTCATCTAAGATATGAGATGTCAAGAGCAAAAGAACGAGTAAGACTCGCAAAGATGGGAGAACAACCAGGTTTTATGGGTATTGGAAAGTTCGAAGTAGATGTGTATCACAATGATATCAAAAATAGAATGAATAACACCAAGTCCAAGCTAGTAAAGTCATCAAAACAACGTGAACTTCACAGACAGGCAAGAAAGAGAATTGGATTTAAGACCATTTCTCTTGCCGGGTATACATCAGCTGGAAAAACCACATTGTTTAACACATTGACTGGAGAACAAAAAGAAGAGAGCCCGAAGCTTTTCACTACTCTTTCAACAACCACAAGAAAAATAGTGCTACACGGTACTGAGATACTAATATCGGATACAGTCGGATTCATAAGCAAGCTTCCAGCATACATGATTGAAGCGTTCAAGTCTACACTTGAGGAATTAGTTCATACAGATATTGTAATAGTGATAATAGATTCAAGTGATCCCATCCCAGAATTAAAAAAGAAATTCAGAAATTGCGTGTTTACTCTTGATGAAATAGGTGTAAATCAAGATAAGATAATTTTTGCTCTAAACAAGTCAGACCTAGTTTCAGAAGAAGAGATCATAGATAAGGCAGATCAACTGGGCTTGAAGGAAAATAAAAAATGGCTATTTGTATCAGCAGTAACTGGTCAAAACATTTCAGATCTTAAGAATCTCATTTACCACATACTTGAAAATCAACCCTTATTGATCAAGGAAAACGAAGCTGCAAAAAAGAAATAAAAATTAACTATGAAGATTGAAGTTTTACGGATAGGCCAAAGATTGGTAAGGGATGATAGAGTAACAACCCATGTTACCCTTGTATCAAGAGCATTTGGTGCATCAAAGATACTGATGTATGATGCTAATCCAGAGATCAGGGACACTATTTCTAAAGTAAACAAAATGTGGGGAGGAGATTTTCAAGTGGAAATCATAGATGATTGGAAGAAGTCCCTCAGATCTAAGAGATCAGATTTATACAAAATTGTTCATCTAACAATGTATGGAGAAAACATCAATACAGTAGAAACTGAATTGAGAAGAGAAGAGAAGATCCTAGTGGTAGTGGGAGCAGAAAAAGTGCCAAGAGAAGTTTACGATATTGCAGATTACAACATAGCAATAGGAAATCAACCTCATTCAGAGATATCGGCATTAGCCATCTTGCTTGATAGAATACTAGATGGGAAACAATTGCAAAAGAAGTATGCCAATGCTCAGCGTGAAATAATTCCTACAAGAAAGGGAAAAAAAGTGATAAATAAAACCATTGATTAAAATGGAGAGAAGAAGGAGATTTTAATATGAATGTAGAGCATGAGGATCCTTTTGTTAAAATAGCTGCTATGATTGGTGGCGATGAATACCTAAAAGTGGCCCGTTCCCTGCTAAATACAGAAGATGCAACAGATGAAGAGATTGCAAGCTCTACAGGTCTTAGAATAAACATTGTCAGAAAGGTGCTGTATGACCTTTTTGGAAAAGCCCTAATAACTGGAATAAGGGTAAAGGACGAAAAGAAAGGATGGTTTGTTTACAGATGGAGAGCCAGAAAGGACGAAGTAGATAATTTCATAGGAAACCAGAAGAAAAAGATCGTAGAGAGGTTACAACAAAGACTTGATTATGAGAATTCTGCAGATTTTTATCATTGCGGTAACATGGATTGTCAAAAACTAACTTTTGAAAAAGCTTTGGACCTATCCTTCAAGTGCCCTACCTGTGGTAAGCTTGTCAACCTTTCAAAAAATGACAAGGTGAAAAAGGCATTGCAAGCAAAAATTGATCAATTACATGATGACTTGAAACACTAAGTAATATAGTGCAAAACTATCTCGTCGCCCATCCTTTTAACATGCTTTAGTTTTAAGGGATACGATATACTGTCAAAGCCATATCCTTCTACTAAAGAGACAGATTTTTTGCCACCAACCACGTATGGAGTGATAGTTACAATAATTTCATCAATAAGTTTTTCTTTTAAGAAATACCAGTTAGTTGTTCCTCCACCTTCAACGAGTATCTTTCTGATACCTCGCTTTGCTAGGATTGATAACAATTTTTTGAGATCTATTATAATTTTACCACACCTGATCACTTCCAATCCTTTTTTTGTAAGAAGAGACACATGACTTGCTGGTGCAATTTCTGATACTATTGCCATGGTAGGGATCTTCTTTGAGGTTTTCACAATTTTTGAGCTGGAAGAAATTGTTGCTTTAGGATCTAGGATTATCCTAATTGGATTTTTACCTTTTACATGCCTTACTGTAAGAGATGGATTGTCTACAGATACTGTATTTCTTCCAACTAGTACGGCATCTACATTACCACGAAGTCTATGAACCCGAATAAGATCTTTGGTTGAAGAAAATTTTGATTTTCCCTTGCGGGTAGCTATCTTCCCATCTATGCTCACAGCAGCGCTCAGGATAACATATGGTTTAGAATTTGCCATGTACTAGCTCTCCCTCAAACATTACTGCTCTAATTGCGCTCTCTGATGCACGATGGATAATAGCCGCATAAGGATTATGCATTGGTTCCAAATCAATTGCATGTTTTTCTATAAATATACAATCCGCAAAGCTATTTCTTTGAATGGTTCCAACTTTATTGCCAAGCGTATTTGCAGCGTTAACCGTTGCCATTTTTAGTATAGATTTTGGAGACATTCGCGTTTTACTCATGCCCATGGAAACCTTCCAGAGATAATCCATCTCCCTGAACATGTCAGGAGAGTTTATCATTACATTATCAGTGCCAATTGTAAGGTTACATCCTGTTTGCATCATCAGACTAATATTTGGTATGCCTTCAGCAAGTGCACCATTTGCACGTGGACATACTACTATACCTACTTTATTTCTGGCAGTGAGTAGAAGATCGCTTTTTGATGCATATGTCATATGAATGAGGATATTTGGTTTTGCAAGCAGTGCTCTCTGGGTTTCCGTTTTTTGTGTTGTACTTTTCGATATACTATTGCTTTCTTTGGTCTCTGCTGAATGAATTGCGCGTATTCTTTTCTGTTTTGAAAAATATTTTAGGACCGAATCGCTGAATTCATTTGGCCCGCTAATTCCTAGACCATCACAACTTTTTATGAGATTTTTAAGATCTATCTTTTTTGATTTTGGTAGGGATTCATTTTTTTTAATTAATTTAGGATCTTGATAATAATTTATTCTGCCCAAAACTATCGGCCTTATCGGAATTCCAGATGAGGCATTTTTTAGGATGTTGATTCCTTCCATGTAACCTTCTCTAAAGTCAATAAAGGTGGTTATCCCTTTTCGAATCATAGAGATGCAAGAATTTCTAATGAAATTTGTAAGATGTGAAGCCTCCGAGTTTGAGAGGATTCTTTGTTTAAACCCACTTACGGGGTGAATCTTCGATTCCACATCTGAGTTGATTCCTACATCCTTTCCTATAGAGTCACCTATATGAGTATGTGAATTAATAAAACCTGGCATCATCAAGAGACCCTCACAATCAACAACTTTCTCTTTACTATGTGGTATCAGATCTTCTCCTATTGATTCGATGTATTTTTTAGAAATTCTTATGTTTGTTTTAACAATATAATCTAGATCTTTCCCATAAAGAAGACTGATATTTCGTATTAACATGTAAGCTCAAGAATTCTTTGTTCATTTTTACCATAATCTCGAATCTCTCGTATTTTGTCAAGTGATTTGGTTGCTAGATTTGCAGCGTCTCGTGCTGTCTTTGCAGTTCCTATACCGCAATTAAACGATATACCATAACGCTCTTTTATCAATTCAAGAAACTTGCATATGATTTCGTGTTCAACAGATGAACTAACTATCATAAAATTATCTCCTCCCATAAAGAATGTAAGAGAGTTATTTTTTAGAAAAAATTCTGACATGTCTGAATACAGTTTGAGTATAAGTGATGAAACTTCATAGGGAGATTTCGTGGCAGAAATTGATGTAGAACCGTCTACGTCCATGTGTATAATTTGTACTAGACCATCATCACCATTTTTCAGTTGTCCAAAGATATTATGTTCCTTGTCCAAAACAAGATTCATCCTCCGTGCATTGTCTGCATTTAAATTTGCTTCAAATGGAGTATTTCCTTGTCCTATTGTAAGTGATATGCCTAGATCGAAAAGTTTTGATATTTTTTCTTGAATTTCCACATGATCTCTTACTGCAAGTCCATTTGTGATGACAAAAATCTCATCGAATCTATTAGGAAAGGCAAGACAATTCCTCTCTGAAAATAGATTTTGAATCTCCTGATATAGCGATGATTGGAGAATCTGAAGCCTGTGTTCTCGGTCACTTCCCAAAGTAAGAGTCCATGGTCCATATCCTGTTATTTTTAGTATAGTAAGTTGAATCATTTCAAATCTTTTTTAATTCATCAAATACTTTTTGTGCTGCATCCACAGCCCTTTCTGCGACTGGTCTTATTCGTTGATGAGCCTGTCTATCACTCATGCCAGGACCTGTTATTCCAAGGGAAATCGGTTTTTGATGCCTTAATGAAAGCTCAGTTAATGTCTTTGCTACAATATTTGCAATAAGCTCATCATGTTTTGTTTGACCTTTTATTACTGCACCAAGTGTTATTACGGCATCAACCTCTTTCTTTTTCAATAAGACATCTATTACAAGAGGCATATCAAATACGCCAGGAACTTTACAGGTATGGCTTATGGTCATCTTGAGAGATCTTGCCTTTTCAAGCGCTACCTCGAGCATTTTCGAGGTTACTTCATCGTTGAATTCTGCTACGACAATCGCAATATTCAAAATTAGTGCTCCTTGGCGTATTCTACAAGTCCACTGCCATCAAAATATGGCATGGTATTTTGCTTTGCATATTTTTTTGCTTTTTCAGTAGAAAGTGCTCCATATGTTTCCGAATCTAACATTTCACAAATAACAGTTATTGGCGATAAACCTGCAAGAGTGGCCAAATAAACGGACATCTCAGTATGCCCCAACCTACTAGATAACAGCCCTTCGGATGCAATAAGAATTGAAACATGACCTGGTGTTTTAAAACTTGAATTGAAGATTTCCTTCTTGTTTTCATTTGGGCTTTTGTATAGATGGGCTATTTCTGATATGGTCAATGCCCTATCTCTGTCCGTAACTCCAGTATAGGTACTTTTATGATTAACTGAGATTGAAAATGATGGTCTGTCTCCATATGGTGCTTTTCCAATAATCATCTTTTTAGATTCTGTATCAACATTTTGAGAATTAGAAAGTATATCATGCATATAGTTTAGGCCCAAGTTTTTTGCAAAAGCGTGGTTTATGGATAGGCATATTAGCCCGCCAGCATCCTGCCGCATTCTTGCAATATGTTCAGGAGTAACAAAATCAGCAGCGATTACCATATCTACCTCATTTTCTCGCGTATTTTCATCATGAAGTAAGACAAAATCTCCTCTTTTCAGCGAGGTTATGGTTTCTTCCAAGGACACAGTATGATCAGCTTGGAATTATAATTATAAATCTTACTACAAAATTGGTTATTACCATAAAAGTAGTAATTGATCAATCTTTGGATAAAATATACTTTCCAAGAACGTCAGTTTCAATATTAACTTTATCTCCAATTTTCTTCATTCCGAGGTTTGTCATTTTCATAGTATGTGGAATTATAGAGATTGAGAATTTGTTTTTTATTTTATCAACTATCGTCAAGCTTATACCATCTACTGTGATAGATCCTTTCTTAGCAACATATTTTGAAAGTTCGTTTGGTAATTCTATCCAGATCTGGACTTGATTGGATTGTTTATTTATTTTTGAAATTGTCCCTAACCCGTCAATATGCCCAAGTACAAAATGTCCTTCCAGTCGATCACCTATCTTGAGACTGCGTTCTATATTTACTCTATCACCATTTTCTAAAGAGCCAAGATTGGTTTTCTTTATCGTCTCTCCAACCATTTCAAACTTTGCCATGCCTTTTGCAATATATATTGCCGTTAGGCATACGCCGTTTATTGCAACACTGTCTCCAACTCTGAGTCCCCTTGCAAGTTTACCAAGATTTACCATCATCTTTGCTTCGCTACGGGTTTTCGTGTTATTATCAAATCGTATTATTGTGCCCATCCCTTCAATAATTCCAGTAAACATTAAACAACATGATTTTATGGACTAATCATGATTTATGTTCATCGTTGAAGGTATCTGTTACAGATTATACAGTCACGTAGAATTAACAGACTGGAGTAATGTTTGTGCTCTCTTAAAGTGCACCTCATCTATCATTTTTCCTTCCACCTTTGTTGCGCCTTTCTTCTTTTTCTTTGCTGATACATATGCATCAATCACTTTTTTTGCCCATTCTACCTCAGAGCTTGTGGGATAAAATATCCTGTGAGTGGTTTGAATCTGATTTGGATGAATAATGGTTTTTCCCGTGTATCCCAAGTTTCTTGCCATAGTACAGTCTTGCTCAAGACCCGGTTCGTCATTTAGGTCCTGCCAGATTGCATCTAGCGCGTATTTTCCTGCAGCTCTGGCATCTATTGGAATCTTCGCCCGTGCATATTTTGCTCCCTCTGCTTGTTTTGTATATTCTATTCCTAAATCATTGAGCAGGTCAAAGACACCAAATATCAGAGAAGATATGCGGTTACTGGTGGATGCGATGGAATATGCATTTACTACTCCTTCAGTTGACTCGATAGATGCCATTAGCTCTATTGGTTTCAATTTTCGCTTCTTTTCTAAATTTGCCAATATTTTTTCTATTTTTTTTATTTCACTTGCATTATTGACTTTGGGTATAACTATACCATCAATTCCCTCCTGAACAATTGCAGCAAGATCCTCTCCAATTAATTCTGACATTGGAGAATTTGTTCTGACATAGATTTCAGATTCATAGTCTGTGCGCCTTTCCAGCTCCCCTTTGATGATATTTCTGGCGGATTTTTTTTCTTCAAGTGGTACAGAATCTTCAAGATCAAAGCAAACAATATCAGCAGAAAGTGTCTTAGCTTTTTCTAAGAAACGTAGATTGTTACCTGGTACAAATAGGAGACTACGTAAGAGTCTTGCCATAGAGTTAGTCGTGTTATGGTTTCAATAATATTTTGCCGAAGAGTCCCTTACCGGTTAACATTTTTGTGTGTGCCTCCGCAGCATTTTCAAAGCTATATGTAGAATCAATTACAGATTTTATCTTCTTTTTACCCATCCAGAACAAGCCCTGCTCCAGTTCAGCCTTTGTTCCTTGTGTTGAACCCAAGATGTTCGTTCCTTTGAAGAAGATGTGTCTCAAGTCAGTCTTTGCGTCATATCCGGTTGTTGCACCACATGAAACAAGTGTTCCGCCATACTTTAGCAATGTGAGTTGGGCATTCCAGTGTGTCTGACCAATATGATCAAATGAGATATCTATACCGCCGTACGGTTTTGCTATATCTCTTACTTGTTTGCTCCAATCTTCTTTCCTGTGATCTATTGCATAATCTGCGCCAAGCTGTTTTAGCTTGTCTAGTTTATCTCCACTCGCGGTTGAAATTACAGTACAATTGTACAGTTTCGCAATTTGAATTCCAAAGCTTCCTACACCAGAACCTCCCCCCATGATAAGGACTACTTGACCTGGTCGAATTTTTGCTCGACCTACTAACATGTGCCAAGAAGTAAGTAATGTCATGGAAGCTGCTGCTGCCTCATCATAACTTACACCGTCAGGAATCTTCGCTACATTAACTTCAGGTAAATGAGTAGTCTCAGAAAATGCGCCCCAAAGAGGCCCTGTCTGAAATCCCCAGATACTCCTCTTCTGACAATCATATTCACGTCCGTCAGTGCATGCTTGACATACTCTGCAGGACATGTTTGAGTGAGAAACAACTCTATCGCCAACTTTGAAACCCATAACATCCTCCCCAACAGCAACTACATCTCCGGCAGCATCAGAACCAGATATGTGTGGCAATGGAACAGGAACTGGTTGGCCTCTCATTCCCCATATATCATTATAATTTAATGCAGCTGTCTTTACACTAAAGACAACTTCATTTGGTTTTGGTTTTGGATCTGATACTTCTTTTACTTGTAAAATTGATTTGTAATCATCATTTGGAGCATATTTTTCATAGACAACTGCTTTCATAGATGGTTTCGACTAATTTACCCCTAATATATTTTCCCTAAGGTTTATCTTCTGTTTATCTTAAAATCGCGCTTTGGTTGCTGGATAGAAAGTAGGATCTGCTTTAGTTGATCATCTGATATCTGTGTATGTAGTTTTCCTTGCGATGCCATACCTAGAAGATAATTCTCCACCATGGTTGCAAGTTCGGGTTTAACCATACGTACATTATTCAATCTCAATCTTGCTTCTGGTGCAAGGAGAGTTCTCATAGCCTGTTCTTTTAAGGCTGTGACTTCTGCGTCAGTAGGATTTTTCTCATCATTTGGATCTCGGTTACTCATAAGATCACTAGGAATACTTTTTTAGATTTGGATTTTTTGCAATCAGTTCATTTAGTAACTCAGTTGAAACTCGATCAACTTTTTTCATTCCGTCATGAGATATTGTTCTTCCTTTTCCTTCAACCTTATCAAGATAACCTAATTTTTCCAAGTTATGTATGGCAGTTCTAATTATTGCACCTCCAGCATCTCTGTGATGTGCACCACCATATCCAACTGGTTTTGTTCCACCATACATTGTTCTTAGGTCTTGTACCCCGATTGGGCCGTGCAAGTAAATCTTTCTCAAAAGTGAAGCACATCTGGTATAATACCAGTCATTTTGATGAGGAGGTTTAACTGCATGTGAACCTGTCTTGACAAATGGAATCCAACTAGGTGTGATTATATCTTCAGTCTTTAGAATCTCCGATAATCTGGTAATCAATAAATCTGCTGGTACATCATATGCCTTTGCCATAAAATCCAAAATTCAAAGTTCGTCTTATAAATGGTTCTGCCAATTTGTCGTTACGCAAACCCTGACAAGTTTGAAACTAAAGTGAACATTATCTCTGATGCTTTTATCTAGTCCGTTTTTAAGACGAACAAATCTAATCTCTCAAGCGCCAGATTTTTACTAGTCATAGTAAAATAATCTTTAATGGGAAAGAACGGACTGGTCATTGTTTATACAGGTAAGGGAAAGGGAAAGACAACAGCTGCCCTTGGGATGGCGCTTCGTGCAATAGGTTATGATTACAAAGTTTGCATGATTCAGTTTATCAAGGGCTCGTGGCATTACGGTGAGATGACCTCATCGAAGAGGCTAGAACCAGAGTTTGAGCTCACTGCAGTGGGTAAAGGATTTGTTGGCATTATGGACGACAAGAGTCCTATTGAAGATCACAAAAAGATTGCAGATGAGGCGCTTGCCATAGCAAAACAAAAAATAACTTCAGAAAAATACGACATTGTAATTCTAGATGAGATAAACTATGCCATCAATCTGGGATTAGTAAAGATTGATGATGTGTTAAAATTAATACAGACAAAACCGGTAAATGTCAACCTAGTACTGACAGGAAATCACGTCAGAGATGAAATAATAGAATTAGCTGACCTAGTAACAGAAATGAGAGAGATAAAACACCCATTCAAGTCTGGCATGAGAGCAAAAAAAGGAATTGATTTCTAAGCAGCAACATTAAATTACGTATATAGAACTTGGAACCTATGACAACTGCCATACAAGAATTTCCCGAAGTTGGAGAGATTGTGATTGCATCAATAACTAGGATTATGGCCCAAGGTGCTTACGTTACTCTTGATGAGTACAATAACATACAAGGATTCTTGCATGTATCAGAGATCGCTACCGGTTGGATTAGAAATGTAGAAAAGTTTCTCAAGGTAGGAGAAAAGAAAGTCTTACTAGTAAAACGTGTTGATCCAAGAAGATCTGAGATTGATCTGTCTCTAAAACAAATTTCCACAGATCAAAAGAAGAAAAAACTCCTAGAAATAAAACGTGGAGAGAAAGAAAGAGCCCTTATTGACAACCTAAAGGCAAAAGCTAATCTGTCTGCAATCGAAGCTGAAAAAATTGAAAATATCCTAGTAGAA
The DNA here is from genome assembly GCA_027315065.1 of Nitrososphaerota archaeon. GTDB lineage: Archaea > Thermoproteota > Nitrososphaeria > Nitrososphaerales > Nitrosopumilaceae > Nitrosotalea. Next base: position 29,588 of record DAHUYT010000010.1, read on the forward strand.
AAATTTGATTCGGTGTATAATGCTTTCAGCGAGGTAACTGCAAAGGGTCCGTCTGTTTTAGATGGTCTTAACATACCAGAAAAAACAGTTGCGGTAATTAACGAATTGAGTTCAAAGATGCAAATTCCTCACGTCGAGATAAGGGGAGTATTGGATCTTACATGTACCAAGCCTGATGGGATTGACATTATCAAGAGAGCTTTGCTTGCAGTTTCTGAAAACAAGAAGGTAAATGTGTCGATAACATACATAGGTGCACCCAAGTATCGTCTTAGTATTACTGCACAAAATTTCAAGGATGCCGAAAAAGAACTAAAACCTGCTCTTGAATCAATTGAGCATACCATAGAAAAAAGTGGTGGTACCTTCAAGTTTACAAGAGAAGAATCAAAGAAGACCCGAGAGGGCTAACATGAAATTTCAGATGCGTAAGTGTACCAACTGCAAAAGATATACGCTAAAAGACAAGTGCCCCAAGTGCGGAAGTGACACAACAAGTGTTCATCCAGGAAAATATTCTCCTGATGACAGGTATGCCAGATACCGAATATCTGACAGATACAGGTAACTTATCTTGTGCTGTTAGTTAAAGCCCTTATCGTTATTATGCGAGCATCATCTGGATTAACTGGTTGGGCGTTTGAATTTGTTGGCAATGAAGCTATTTTGTCGACTATATTCTGGCCTGAAGTTACCTGCCCAAAGAGAGTATACTTACCATTTAGGAAACTGGCATCTCCCACTGTTATGAAAAATTGTGAGCTTCCGCTGTTAACGTCTTGACCACGAGCCATTCCAACCATATATTCTGTAAAGTTAAGATCACTGAACTCTGGCTGTATCGTATATCCAGCATCTCCCATTCCCCAGGTGTTTCTTGAGCCGTTTATTGTATTAGGATCTCCACCCTGTATGACAAATCCAGGAACTATTCTGTGGAATAAAGTTCCGTTATAGAAACCAGAATTTGCCAATTTCTCAAAGTTGGCAACTGTTTTGGGAGCTACATTGTTGAACAATTTTAGCGTGATGTCTCCATATTTTGTGGTAATTACTGCAGTATCGCCAGTTGCTGTAGACGAATTATTTGTTGTCAGAATCTTTGGCAGTAGAGCTTGTTGTTGTGCGTTGCTAGTCTGTTGCTGCGTACTATTTACCTGTTGTTGGATGTAGCTTGCTTTAGTATAATTTGCATTGACTTGGTAAATTAATACCCCCGAAATGACACCCGAGTCTGTCCTGTTCAGGCTGGATGATTGATACACAAGCTTTAGTGGACCGTTCCCGTTTTCAGGATACTTGATATCTTTAGCATAAATTGCAGTAAATCCAGGTTGGTACGTCTGAGACTCGGAATGACTACTTGGATCATAGTATGTTACAGTGGTAAACGGGAACATGTGCCCAAGCAATGTATTTTGCCAGAAATAGTCAGTAGGCGTGAATTGATCGGATTGGAGGAACTGCGTCTCGTTCTCACCTGCAATTTTAATGAACCACTGTTTCTTGCTTTCATCTCCACCGCCACCTAGAATATACAATTCTTGGCCGTTTGAGACGAATTTCTGCCCAACTACATACACAATGACATAGTCTGCGTGCATATCTCGCAGCATCTTCCATGCATCATCAGGCGAGCTCAAAAACATCTTTGCAATACCTGCTATTTTGTTTGTATCCAGTGTAGCGTTATCAACAAAAGTTGTTCTGTCCCCTAGAGTTTGTATCCAGTAACCATAATCCCACCATGAAGCTATGACTGAATTTGGAGGAGTGTTGTTTTTTAGCCAATTCATTGCATCTGGCCAATCAGTTGATGCAATTGCAAAATTAGAACCACCATTGAGTATTGTAGGAGGAGCCTTTACCATAGATATCCAGTTTGCACCAACAGGAAAGACAGTGGGTACCAATAGCAAGGCAACAACCACAACTACAAAGGATATCTTTGAAGCTGTGCCAAGAAAGGAAAAGCTCTTTTTTGTCTGAGTCGTTTTCTTTTTTGATGATTCTTTTGATGATCCTGTGATTACCGGTTTGTTTTCCTTTTTCAGTATTTCCGATGTCATGGCAGCAAGTCCAAGTGACGCCAATACAATAACAGAGGTTGCTGTCAATAATTCTAATCTAGAAAATGTCGAACCTGCATATGCACCTACGATTCCAAGAATAAGGGCAAAAATAGTCATCTCATTTTTAACATTAAATGGTAAAGATGTACTACTATCATTTTTTTTCCTAAAGATAAGCCATATTGCAAAGCCCGCAAATAACATAAGAATTGAAAAATAGGCAAAATTTTGTGCTAGAGTGGGGGTAGCATGTTCTGCAACTGATTCCACCAGCGGATCCACGGAGGATAAGAACGGATCTACTGCATTCAGGTAACGGAAACTGGCTGAATGAAGAACCCCCGATGCAATGATTGCAAGTCCAACGACCACACATGCAGCAAGAACCAGCAGACTATTACGTAACTTGACTTGATCCTTGCTAAATTTCTGAATGAAAATTATTATGACCATAAGTATGGTCGGACCGATAAGAGCAAAACCTCTTTCTCCAAATACAAAACCTAGCCCCGGTCTTGCAAACACACCCCCTGAAATAGCCATTGTTATGGCTACAAAAAATGGAATTGCCCACAATAAGAACTTGTGATCTTTTCGCACAAAGGGCAATACAACCACAAAAATTCCCAATGGTATTAAGAAGAATTCTATTCCTCCCCAGGAAGCAAAACCTATGCTTAGAAACCCTGCACCACCAAAGAGTTTGGCAATTGCAACTTTCCGGTTTTCAGTTTTTATTCCACTTAGGAACAGGTACACGCCTAGTAACCCATAAAAAAGACCAAGAGGCTCTGACTTGAACCATCCTATTGTTCCTCTCACTATTATGGGCGGAGAAATTGCAAAGAAAAGTGATGCAAAAAGGCCAGATGTTGTGCCACCCATAACTCTGACAAGGGCAAATACAATAACAGTTGTTAGAGAACCAAAGACTACTGGAAATATTATTGTAAAATCATAAAGACTCAATCCACCGCCAAAGATTTTGTACAAGATGGCATCGGTGAAGTGTAATGGCACCTGAGCAGTGGCAAAGACATTCCTGCCTTGTGGATACCAGCTCATTGTGTCATGCCAGTGAACATATGCATTGACTCCATTATGTAGCAGGTATTCTGTTGCTCTATAGTTAAAGAACGGGTCAAACTCGTTTAGCTGGAAACCATAGTCTGCAGCCTGCGATCTTACCATGGCTGAAATGGAAAAAGAGGCTGCAAGTATTCCAATTACAAGCAGATGTCGTAAATTAAAATCACGAGTTCCTACCGTGAATATCTTTCTATCCTGAATCAACTAGGTTTGATGAAATTTGCTCTGTTTATTACTCTTTTGGGCTCGCTTCCCCTAAAGGTTCTTTTGTTAGAATGCATACTTCGCAGGATGTTACCGTATTTTTAAATTCTTGAGCATCATGCAGACTTCCTACAATTGAACCATAATGCATAGGTATTGCAATCTTTGGCTTTATCACATCTACAGCTCTTGCAGCTTCCCTTGCAGACATAACATATGTTCCACTTACTGGAACTAGCAATACATCTGGTTGCAAATTATTCATCTCTGGAACCAAATCAGAATCTCCAGTGTGATATATGGTAGTACCGTTGATATTAATCATAAATCCAATTTTGCCGTCTTCTTTTGGATGAAATGGTTTTTTCGTGTCAGGATTTATTTTGTCTATATTATAGGCTGCAATTCCCCTTAGTTTTATTCCATTTACAGTTTTTTCTTCACCGGGAGAGAGACTTGTCTTTTCCTTAAATGGAATGCCCACCAACTTGCCAATGCATTCTTTTGCTGCCACAATAGTTGTCCTAATAGATGAGACTTTGCCCAAGTCTTCTATACTCATATGATCAAAGTGTTCATGAGATACTAGTATCATGTCTGCCTCAAGTGGTATTGAGATTCTGTACGGATCTGTTATTATTATTTTGGAATCTGTTTCCAGCAAAAAAGTATCATGACCTAGCCACTTTATTTTGGTGCCCTTGTACTCTAACATGTTTTAATATTATTTGTAGTAAAGTTAAGTCTTGCCTGGCTCTAAAATTATTCTGTCATTTGCCAAAGATATGATTGTTCCTCCATTTTTCTTTATCGCCCTCTTGAGCGCAATGTCAATGGTAGCCACTAGACCTCCATTTTTCTTCACATGTGATATCAGGGCGTCATCAACGGTTTTTCCAGAAATTTTCATCCTGTCAAGATCTTCTGAGATCTTCAACGCATCAAGTGCAGAACTTTTTTTTTATCACTTGTTTTTGAAATTTTTGTTAATTCCTCAATTACAAGGTCTGGTACAACAAACTCCAAACTTCCAATTTCCGTTTCCAAGCTTGAGATATTTTTTATCTTTTTTGAAGCAAGAACCATTAGAAAACTAGTGTCGCATACTACTTTAACCAACTGCTACACCTGCACCTATTAATCTCCATCTTTCCCCTATTCTTCTGCTTATCGCAACCTTACTGCTTTCAAACAGGCATACAGGTCTCTTGAACTGTATCTCCACTGTCTTACCCCTGGCACTCGTTACTTTGGATAGTAAGGGAGCTGTTCCTATGCTTAACCTAAGAGATTCTCCGGTTTGGATTGATGATACTTTTATCTCGTCTCCAGAACCAACCGCTGTATCAAAAAGACTGACTTCGATCTTGGCATTGTAGGAATTTTCAGGTAGAGTCCCGGGTTTTCCTATGATCGAGCCTATCAACGAATCACTTCTTGTCATGGATGGATCAAGTTTTGTGCCTATTGCAACAAGGCCACCCGGTTTTACTTGTTTAACAATTCCAGCTCCAGTTCCAAGAGAAGAGATCTGAGTTACAATGGGTTCATATTTTCCTGACTTTTCATTTTGTAGGCCTGGTTTTATCTCAATCTCATCTCCCACATTAAATGTGCCCTGAGTGATACTTCCCCCTATCACACCTCCGCTCATGTCTTTTATCTTTGCACCTGGTTTGTTTACATCAAATGATCTTAATACATGCATGACAGTACTTCCAGATTCTTTTCGTTCTGGAGTTGGAATTGTAGATTCTATTGCACCTATTAGTGCATCAATATTTAATTTGGATTGAGCCGAGATAGGAATTATTGGAGACTTGACTGCATTGGTTCCTTTAACAAATTTTACTATATCAGAATAATTTTCCATTGCGTCCTCATATGATACTAGATCTACCTTGTTTTGTACCAAGACTATTTGTTTTATGCCAAGTGTTTGCAAGGCAAGCAAGTGTTCTTTTGTTTGTGGCTGAGGCACTTTTTCATTTGCTGCGATTACAAGCATGGCACCATCTATCAGGGCAGATCCAGAAAGCATATTTGCCATAAGGCTTTCATGACCAGGACTGTCGACAAAGCTTACAACGCGAGACAATTCGCTTTCTCCTCCACAATTATTACATTTTGGTGTAACAGAGTATCCTAGTGGAACCTCACATTTTTTGCATTTATAAAATGCAGCATCTGCATATCCAACTCTAATGGTAATTCCTCGTTTGAGTTCCTCGCTGTGGGCACTCGTCCAAACACCTGTTAGTGCCTGTATCAGAGTTGTCTTTCCATGATCAACGTGACCAGATGTACCAATATTGACACATGGTTGATATCCGTATTTTTTTATGTACCAATCAGGAAGAGTTTCTTTCCAGTGCACATTGAAGCTAAAAACGTTACCTATCTTAATCTTATGCCTTTTTTGGTTTTTCAGTGCTTTCTTTTTTCTCCGTATGCTCGTCTTTAGGTTTCTCTTCTATCTCAAGCTCACCGTCAAGAAAACAGTTTATTTGGTATACTTCTTCGGTTATTGTACTACCCCGTATTAGCTTGCGTACTCGCTGACCAATCTCTGCATCTCTTAGGCCAACTCCATGTGACAAAAGTATGTACTTGCGTGCCCCGCCATGAATATCAGGACGTAAAGGAACTCCAGACTTGTCACTGCCTCCTGTGACCTTTAGTTTCCCTGCTTCGCCTACCAATGCTGCGTCGATCTCAGAGCCTACCTGTAGTCCTAGAAATGGATTTGCATCCTTTTCTTTAACCTCTTTTGAGATCGTATTTCCTTTCTTGTCTGAAATGTTTAGCTTGAATGTAGCCAAGTAGTGAAAAAAGTTTTCTGACTATTAATTAACGTTTACATAAATCTTTTAAAATTTGCAATTCTGCTCTAGATTATTGAAAGAGCAAATCAAGTGTCCACGATGTGGAAATATCATGGTCTCAATGCAAGCGTGTCACATGATATGTACAAATTGTGGTGCGCATCTTGATTGTTCTGACAAGGGTTCGTTCTGGTAACTAAAATCCAGGTCTGTCAAATTGAAAGTTGTCTACCATTGCTCCAACTCTTTGTTTCATGAGATTTAGGTAGTCTTCATATTTTGCTTCAAAACCACAGTGAGGGCACTTAACACTAGTTACATCATCATCAAGAATTGCAACTTTGTTGCACTCTGGACATTTTGCATCCATTAGATCTATTGAGTGGCTAAACTATATAATGTTAGATACCTGAGTTTCACCAAGCGGAGTTAGTCCAGCCCGGCACGACGTCAGCTTCCCAAGCTGAAGGTCGCGGGTTCAAATCCCGCACTCCGCATACAATATATGATATGGTGCGGTATGAATAAAATCAAAGCCCCTTCTTAACCAAGTCCTGTAGTTGCAGGTAGAATGAGTAGCGACTTGATATACAACTACACAAAAAGTACAGAGTCTATGAAAAGAAGTGTGGAATCAAAATGAAAACTAAATCGTAACAATACCCAATTTATTATGTTATTAGTTTGAATCCTTCACTTGTTATCCATTTTGCCTTGTCTAATGTGAATCGGTTATTGCATTTTACACAGAGATAGTCGTGCGCTGGCTCTGGAAACTTGTCGCTACAATCATTGCACAAGTAGTAATTGTCAATTGCTTTGTAATCTACCCCAATTATCTTTATTTCCTTGCGACATTTGGGGCAAATATTATTTTTGTATGATTCGTCTATAGATACATTACCACACTTGAAATGCTCGATTAGCTTTCCTTGTTTAAAATTTGAGCTTCTGCATGAAGGACAGTAAAAATTTAGAGAAATTCTTACAGAATTGCATTGATTACAAGAAATCTCTTTTAGGTCTTCTATTCTTTTTATCTTTCCTTCAGACTCGAGCCTCTTCACGTATTCTTTTACAGCTTCAATCTTAGTGTTTGAATATTCTGAGAGTCTTGCTACACTAATTCTAGTTGATAATTTTAGAAAAGACTCAATTTTTTGATCATAGTCAGATGTCTGCTCTCCCAAAGTCTGTCCTTCATCTTCCAGAGTCTTGATCACATTTTTTAGATTTTCATATCTTATTGGTTTCTCTAGATATTGGTATGCACCGTTACTCAACGCTGCTTTGATCTGTTCTTCATTTTTTGCGTCAGCAGTTTCTATGATAACCCTAGTGTCGGGTTTGATGCTGAATATGTTTGACATTATTTCTTCTGCAGTCATATCAGGTAGGTGGTAATCAAGAAAAACAACCGGTGCAACTCCTTTACTTGTCATCTCAGAGAATGATTGGATCCCAGCCTTGCCGGTATTGCACATGCAAACGTTATGATAGCCTAGCCTCTTTAGAAATTCATTGAGGAGCATAGATGTAGCGAGACTATCTTCTATTACCAGTATACTATTTTTGTCTGTCATCAGTACATATTTCTAGTATATACTATATTACTTTTAGAGTACAAATATAACAAAAAGCAAAATGAGTTAATGAGAAAAACATATCTTAGTGAATAAGCATCTAAGGAGATGTTCTTTTAGATTAGATTATTCTTGTCTCAATCAGATATTCGATGATATGGATAAACTCTTGATCAGAAATTAGGCCAGAAGACCACCACATTGCATTATGTTTTAGCCAATTTGGAATACTCTTTAGCTCTGCACTAGGTGTGCTTTTTATGATATTCTGTTTTATCATAAATTGTATTGTATTTAGAAATTCAGAGTTGGAAGCAGTACCTTGAGACCACGATTGTGCGCTAAGCTTTACCCATGGCGGAACTTCAGATGTAACGCCTGTCTTATTACCAATCTCGCTTACTTTGACTATTTGCAGTCCGTTGCCTCTAATCATATCTATTAGAGATTCTAGATTTTTAATCTGTGATGGATCTGGCGAATTTACTTTAAGGGTGTCATTCTCAAGTGCGTAATCTTGAAAGTTTAGTGTTACAACGGCAAACCCACGATTTTGTATACTACTTTGGATTTGATACATAATCATATTATTTGTCATGTATTGTAGAGTTCCATTCTCTAAATGATAATAACCGGCAAAGACAGTGACCGGAATACTATGTATCTTATCTGAAAGAGTTTCAGGTGGAACAACATCAGAGGTGGTAGTAACATAGTAAATTCCATTATCCTTCATGGCAGAAAATGTGTCCTGATTTATCCTTCCATAGGGAGGAATAAAGATTACAGAGTTTACGCCAAGAAGTGAGGATATTTTGCTTTTTGATTGGTTAAGGAGTGAGGCTTGATGATGTTCATCATACAAAGTAAAATCTTCAAAACTCCATCCATTTATTCCGATATCAAACAACTTGTTACCTGAATTAACTTGATTCTTGATACTGTTTGTCAATTTAGAATCATTTCCAAATGCATTTACTATTATACCCAAGGTCAAGCTTGCATCTTTTTGTTTGAAGGCATTCAATATCCCGATCTGAACATTATCCAGCCAATAATCTTGGATGTTATCTAGCATGAATGCCACGCAGTTACAATTTATGATAAGAGGTTTTTTGTAAGAAGATTCCGATACAGCTGCATTGCTCTGGTTTCTCACTATATTGAAACTAAACTTGGTACCGTCTATTGTAACATTAGAGTCAGGCCACGTTGAATTATCTTTGTGGTCTATTACGTGAAAAATATAATCTCCGACTTTGAGATTATAGAAATATGCTTCACCTCTAGCATTGACTGGAGACTGAGAGACCAAATTTCCATCATAGTCCAACAAATTTACTGTAAGAGCACCAGGTAAAGGCGAAATGACCGCTGATTGATTATTGTACAACTTTACTGTTATCAAGCCATTAACTATTGATGGCCAAGGCGTGATAACATAGACCTCTTGAGGTGTTCCAGGCGATAGAAAAACAGGAGAATATGAATATGAGAGAGTTTTGCCAACTTTTACGTTTACTGTATAATAATCGCTTTGATCAGTGGTAGGAGATATCCAATATCGTAATGTCTGCCCTTTTGCATCAGTAGTACCCGTAGCCCAAGTTTTATTATAATCTGACTTGACCTCAACTGTGGCATTTTCCACAGGAGTAAGTTTGTCATCATATAGTACGTTTACGCGCATGCCCCCAGGCAGTGGTATGTTTACATTAAGATTTTGTTGTGACTGTTCAAGGTCGACATAACGATCAGCAGCATGCATATCATTTGCATATACTACGATCTTGTATTGATGCCCCAAAGGAAGAGATAGAATGTTGAAGGGATTGCCCGTAATTGATGATATCTCCCTATAAGGACTGGCGTTATTATCTTGATAAATTTTCATCGAGATTGGCCAGTAATCCGCCCTGTCACCGTTTGTGTAAGTGATATTGACTACGATAGAGCCAGATGTCTCTGCATGGGCTACAAAATAAAATGAGCCCAGTACAAAAATAGAAATAAGTACTACAAGGAGATGTTGTTCCATCATATTCCAACCCGATCTGCACTTGTCCAAGTCATTTTTCTCCTAAACAGGTGTTCAAACACGGCTCTAATTAAAAGAAAGTCCAGTATCTGTTTGTAACCCACTACCAGAAACACGCTGTAGAAGATCAATTTTGGATCCTCGTTATCCATTCTAACAGCCAGTGCTGCTTGCAGAACTTGCAAAATTGAAAAGATGGCAAACACTTCAAGGACAAATATGCCATTGCCCAAGATTGCGGCATAGATTGCACTTCCAAGTGTAACAAATCCTACAAAAGGCATAATGACACTTGAGAATATCATATAAGGAAAGACCAGTCTTTGCAAAAGGCCAAACCTTGGATTTAACAATGCGTCAGCATGTTTTGAGAAAACTTGGATATTGCCGCCATACCATCTCTTTCTCTGCTTGTACAAGTTGTGTATGGTCTCAGGGGCCTCTGTAAACGCGGTGGCTTTTATGCTACCAGAAATTACGCGCTTTGTCTTTAAAATCTTTAACGTAACATCAAAGTCTTCTACAAGTGTATCTTTGTGATAAGTTCCAATTTCTTCAAGCGCTGTCTTTTTGAAGGCACCAAGGGCTCCTGGTACTACAGATATGGCACCGAAGACATCAAGTGCCCTTCTTACAATTTGGATTCCTGCCACATATTCTATTGATTGACAGAATGTAAGCCAGTTTCTTCTGTTTCTTACTTTGATATTTCCGGCAACTGCTGCCACATCATTACTCAAAGAAAACCCCTTAGCTAAATGAATCAACGAGTCCATACCAATTATTGTATCTGCATCCACTACGACAATGATTTCTCCAGTTGCATAAACTAGTCCAAGATTAATTGCGCTTGCTTTGCCCCCATTTTCCTTGTGTAAAGCCTTGATCTGATTTTTATATTTATTTATTATTTGGAATGTCTTGTCTTTGCTTCCATCATCTACTGCTATGATCTCTTTGTTAGGATATTTTGTTTCAACTAGTGCTTGAATTGTTCTTTCTATGACTTTATCTTCATTATATGCAGGAACAATTACTGTTAGCTTTGGATACGTGACCAGTTCTGATAACATATTTTCTCTGTATTTGCTGTACAACGCTAGCGGTACAAATAGCAATGTGCTCCAAAAAGTAAGTGTCAGACCCCAAAGTAAGATTGCTTTTATTAGAGATTCCTGCAATGAGTAATTATCAAAGGCAACAGTAGCTCCAAGTACAATAGGCACTGTAATAAGAAATATAAGAAAAAATGACGGGAACCGCGTTCCATATCCGAACCTTACAATATCTTTTCGTTGTAGAGTCACAACCTGATATACAACAACAGAAGAGCCAATCCCAATTGCCACCACGCTTATGATAGAAAGAAGCAGATATGCCATGAATAAGAGAACCCCAACAATTGTTATTGTTATTGCTACAAGTACTGGATCAAATCGATTCACATTTTCCACGTTAACCATGTTTAAGTGATAACAACATCCAGTTCTTATAATTTAACGGTGAATTAGTGAGGATACATCCAAATAAAGTCATAAGACGAAAAAGGAAGACAAAGTTTGATTTTCTACAAAAATGGGTCCAAAATTGTATCCATGATGTGATTGGTTCCCCTGTGCCAGATGCTTGGCCTGGCCTACTGCTCAAAAATATTCTTACGTGACTTGGTGCAGACATGAAGACCTGCACTATGACTAATTGCCAGAAAAAGATACAGATGATCTATAAAACAGAGTTGTTATAAAAACAGAAAATCTATGCTTCACAGAACTCAATCTTCATATCTTGTACTCCGCATTTTACAAATACAAAAAATTCAGCTATTTTTTAAAATACTGACAATGTCAGCAAGCTCATTATCATTTAATGTTGGTTTCTTTGTAAACATGTTATGAACTGGACCTACGCCATCTTCTTGCCTCCTTGGAATTAAGTGTACATGAACATGTGGTATTTCTTGTCCACTTTCTTTGCCGTTATGGATTACCACTAGTGAAGATGGCGCCAGACGTTCAATCTTGCCTGTCAATATTCTTACAGTCTCAAATAGATCAGCGTTGTCTGATTCTGTCATCTCTTGCATCTTGACACAGTGAGTCTTGGGTATTACAAGTGTGTGTCCTTTAGTCAATGGAAACGCATCAAGAAATGCAATCGACCTGAAAGTCTCATGTATCTTTCTTACAGGAATCTTTCCAGATACAATGTTGCAGAATATACAATCCATTTACATTTTTGTGGTGGTTAGAAGACTTAATCCTTTTGGAGGTCTTGGTTCAATTCCGTTATCGCTTGTGCAATAGATGCGTTATCTGGAGCGTCTGGCATTTGTTCCAGATATTTTTTAAGATCTTCTTTGGCCTCAACCGTTTTATTTTGCTCTAGTCTTGCAATGCCTCGATTCTTGTAGATTGGCACAAATCTGTATGGATTTATTTTGATTGCAGCTGTGTAATATATTTCTGCATTTAGGTAGTCTTTTGTTTTCAGGTAATAGTTACCAAGTCCCCTATACGCAAGATAACATCTGCCATTTAGATCTATACTTTTCTTGTAATACTGAATTGCTTCTTGTAGAATAAGATCATTTAATATTCCAGCATATAGGCATGAAGCAGTAGAGTTTGATGGATTCATCTCAAGTGCTTTTTTTAATAATTGGACAGATTCATCAGTATTTCCCTGTAACCGTAATTTTTCTGCATCAAAACACAGCCTATTTGATTTTGTCTTAGTGTCATACACTATTTTTGCCTCTTGCATGACATCAGGAGGTACCAGCAAAAGTATCAACCTATCATCCTCTTCCCACTGTTTGTCAAATTTTTCATCAGGAATTGCGCCAATCTTGTCAGGTTCTGGAATGTAATGAAAAACGGTCTTTTCCATTTCATCATATCCAATTACTAAAGATGCGTGTTGCACGACATCTTTTATTCCAGGTAGAATAACAATAGGGGGTATTCCCATATCAATGAATTTCTTGAGTTCTTTTAGTGAAGAATTCAAAATTATGCTTGCAAGTCCGTGTCTTTCTGCAAGCTCAACTCCTTCAATTAATATCGTTCCCTTTACATCTGGATACCTTTTTGCAATCTCTTTGGCTTCTACCAAGGGAAGATCTATTCCCCAGTATTTTGACACGGCGCTGATAACAAGAGGTAGACAGATGTTCTCCTCTTTAACTATAGGCACATCAAGCGAGTGACTCGATTCCATAAGATGAAATCTTGTTTGTGTGTTAATAACTCTATTTCATAGATATGAAATTTTTCAAAAAATTCTTTCCGTCATGACTCATTTCTGGATGAAATTGAGTTCCAAAGATATTTTGGTTCTTGTACTGGAAGATTTCAAACTTGCATGCATCTGAGCTGGCTATCACGTCAAAGGATGAATCAAGCGTAGCAACCTTGTATGAATGACTTTCAAATACTTTGATCTTTCCGTTGCATAAAGGGTTGTCTTGTATTATATGGATCTCATGAATTCCATGTCGTGACTGGTCCATCTTTTTTATTGTACCCCCTAGAGTGATTGCGAGAATTTCTGCGCCATAACATACTCCAAGAAGAGGCTTTTTCTTTGCAAGTGCATGCTTTATCAATTTAGAGTTGGTAGCATTCATCATGGAATCATTTTGTCTTCTTCCAGATAAAATGATTGAAAACGAGTTATCAATGTCTGGTTCTGCTACCCTATCAAACAAGATGCACCTATAGTTTATTTTCATTTCTTTGAGACAGTCTATTATGTAATTTGTGTAAACAGAGCCGTTGTCTACAACCAGCATGATTCTGTCAGATCTACGGTTGATCATATTATACAGCAACTAACTTGCTTCCAACTACAAGGATTAATGGCTTCAAGTTTCCATGTTCCCCAGCAACTATCCTACCCCTATTGATATGTAGTGTAGTTCTGGCACATTATTGACAACCACAATAGAGCCTATGTTTATCGTATTGTTCTCTTGCCAGAAGATTATCCTGTCATTGCCAGGTAGCACAAAGTTTTTGACAAATCCTGAGATCAGCGTTTTTGCGTTATTAAGATCAGATGGTTGTTGGAATGAAACATTTCCCTCTTCAAAGGTAAGCGGTAGTTGTATTGTGGTGGGGGTTACTATGGTAAGCTTGTCATCTTTAAGTATTGACCTGATAGCAGATACTCTAGAGGTTTCATCCAGCGCTAGTGTGGAAGTAACATTAGATGTGGTAACACCACTAAGCTTTGCAAGGTATGCCGTAAATGCTTCCTGTGGAGTATTTCCCAATCCTACAAAGTATTCGCCATCAAATGCTGCTCCAACAGCTGCAATTGTTCCAAGTTGAGCCACAACTCCGCCAGTACCTGCAGTGTATACAGGAATAAAGTATACATCCTGATTTCCCACCCTGTACAAGATATTATCACCTAATCTAGGATTTTGAAGTAGTGTTCTAAGCTGTCTGAAATCCGAGTCCTTGTCAAGTGCCTCGCTTACCGAGGATGGTCCAAGAAGCTTTGTACTGGAATTGAGTGGAACTTGATAAAATTGCATCTTTCCAAGGTTTGATGCATCGTTCTGAACTATCATGAATCCCGCCAGGTTTCTGCCTGCAGATCCTTGAAGTTCCAACGAGAGTAGGCCCAAATATGTTGGCTTGTCAAATCCCGGCGGTTTTGCCTCTACGTAATAAGTTGCAACACCACTTGGAACCTCATAAAAGTCGTTTGCCTGGATGAATGTCGATGGGTCTGTAACGTGGTAAATGTTAAACATGTCTACTTTCCAATTGAACAGCTCCTCTGGATATCTAAGTTGCTTGCTGAGCCATTGTGGCATATCTATGAATTTATCTTTGTATTGACTGTAGAACATGTTTGTAAAGAAATCATTTCCTGTCTTTATCATAGTAACATTTCCATTGTAGGTATCAATCAATGCATAACCGACTAGTCTCAGATATGGATTACTAACAGACCATGGCACGTTCTTTGTATCAAATCCTACTATCAGAGGCATGAGCCAATAGGTTTTGTCTCCGTTAGCAACAGGAAGTGTACTCACTTGGTTTCCAAATAGATTATACTGGAAATACGGGTATAGTAACTGCATTCTGTCATGTATGTCTCTGTATCGCATAATGTGAACTGGCTGCGTTGGATATGACAAGAAGAAGTTTGGCTCAAAGAGCTGGCTTACCGGGGGACTGACATCCAGCCCTCCGGTTCCATGATAAGATGCATTATTTAGCTCAGCTGTTGTGGTTCGTCCTACAGGATATGCAGCCCAAGTATCGGCAAACAGTCCTCCCTCTCCATAGTAGATTTCCCTTTGCTTGAAGAATTTACTGCTATCAACTATGGTTCCATTATGAGCATTAAGTGTAAGGAATCCATTGTCTACATGTGTGTAGACAAAGTGTTGATTATACCACACGTTTCCTGTGCTAACCGATGATGGTAGGATTGGTTTCATTGATGCAGTCCAGTATAATGTATTATTGAATCTGAGTATATCATTACCTTCAAAATCAACATACGGTATGAGTCCTATTTCCGGTTTTAGTTTTGCAAATGCCGCATCCCAATCCCATTCCCTAACTTTGCTTAACACATCATTATTGGCAGCAACATAAGATGAGATCTGATCTGGAGGAACAGGCGAGAGTTTTACATAATGAGGCACGACAGATATTTGATCTAATTGGGCTAGATACCTGTTCACTCCAATCTGCTGTGCCTTGTATGGCCCAAGATACTCTATCTTTCTTGCATCAGCTATGCTATTGTTAACAACCATTATCGAGCCTGCGATTATTGCTATTATGACCAAGGTCAGTATACGGATATAGATATCGCGTTTTGATGGATGCATGATTACCCTAGACTTGAATTTATCAATGAAATAAAATGCAATAAGCGCAAAGCCTGCCGCAAAAGTTCCAGCAATCTGGTATTTTGTGTTATAATCTATTTGGTCTGTGAAGAACATGTTGAATGCAGCCCATATCACTCCTATCCCGATTATTCCCTCGACTGTTGACACATAATCAAGAAACTTTGGCTTGCCTTTTGCTGCATCTTGAATGTAACTTGTAATTATTCTCACAATATTATGAAGTCCAACATATAGTACAAGTCTCAGACCAATGACAGCTAACAACGAAGGTACAAGGACTGTTAACGCTGGAATCATTGGTATTACTTGGTGTATCGCATAAGCAGGGTCAGATGACGGAGTGGTAAAGGGAAGAGAAAAGATATTCCAAATGCTTTGTATGCCTAGATTATGTCCCTGTAAAAGATAGACCATGGCAAATCCAAAAATGAGATTTGTAAAAAACGCCCCAAAGAGCAGAATCTTGGTTATCTGCCAGATTACAAAGTTTGGAATGCTCAGTTTGTATTCCTTAAAACTAGGAATACTATCTGCTCCAACATAACTTCCCCTTTTAAGAAATGTTAGGGCAACATGAAGAGAGTACCAGGAGATTGAAGATCGGTTCTTGACATTTACTCTAATCAGTGCTATTGATGACAGAACAAGTGCCGATACGAGTGAGAAATACAGAGGTTTTGTAAAGAGCGTGCCAAATTCCAGGAAATTCATGTACAAAATGGCAGCTTGGTTACTGCCCATCACAAAAATTACAATTGCAATTATGGCCACAATTCCTAGTCGGATGTACCTGCTGGCGTCACGCGGAGGTGGGTTGGATTGAGTCGATGAACTATACAAAATTATGCTACCTTCCCAGATGTCAAATTAATGTCTACCTACATCCAGTTCCTTGGCAACTATTAATAAGTCAAGTTGCGTTTTCTCATACCACACTAGCTAATCCCTTGCATATCATATACACAGCTGCGTATTTTGGCACAGAGATTTGCTCATTTGCATATGGACCGTATTTCTTGTTCTTCAACCTAATCAAGACCGGACAGTTGGCAATAATGTTCACCTCTTCCTCCCCGATCAAGCACGCGTCCAAAAAGGGATCAAAGTCATCAAGGTTTTTGCATTGGATTTTTGACAGGCCGCTCTTGCTGTTTACCGAACCTTCAAGCCTAAAAATCCTGTGTATGTCCATAGTTACTTTTGGATCCACTTTCACCCCCATTGTTTGGCGTATCTCATCTAGTTTTACTTGGAAGGCCAGATATCCATCTGAAATTATTTGTCTTGTTACTTTTGGCACCTTTGTTTTTGATCCAAATAAGCTAGTTGCTACCCTTCCTTTCCATCCTGCCTCGCCCATCTCAGGAAGCGTTGATTTGGAATTGTTCTGTTTTTTTATTCCAAAGGTTTCTGGCATGGCACCGTTGAACATGATATAATCTACGAGATCTGCTCTTTCTTGCGAGCCCAACATTTCATAATTATCGTTTATGACTCTGATGTGAAATCCCTCGTTTCCTGAAAAATATACCTCAGTTTCCTCCTTTTTTATACCAAGATCTTCACCTAGTATCCGTACCAGTTTTTTGACTTCCTTTTTAGATTCGCTGATACAGTTTTTGCAAGCAACTGATACAACATCGAACTTGGTAGACCCGCATTTGGGACAGGCCGATTGCTTTCCCGGCATAATACCATGACATGAACCACACTTGAAAACAGAATGATCATTTCTGCAGGACAAGGTCAAGTCCTTTGCGTCTATATCAAAGATTAGATCGGCACCCTTCCAATCCTTTTCTGACATTGGCAAGTTTGGAAAAGAATAGTACGCATTTGAGCAATAGACATCTGATGGAGCCTCTTTCATTAGGAGAAGATGCAGCTCCTTGTTATCTTTTATTGCAATGTGTCGTATCATGCCGCCGTTGATTTTTTGATAACCAAATTCTCTTTGAGTATGTTTTGGTGGAACGTTGACCAGATCAAAGTGGTTAAAATAATATTCCTTGATTGCATTTTCTACAATGGCTGTATCTTTTTCAAGCATTAGATCTTCCTCTTTTTTCCAAATTGAATTGGATTTATTATTCCGTCACAATCTGGAATTGCAAAACATAGGTTCTCGCTTCGAAGTTTATCACAAGATGGACATTGGTATTTTGTACCTTTTCCTGAAGAGCCAGATATATGTTCCAGTTGGTATCTAGTTACACGCTCGTTATAGTCTGGCGCATTTTTAAAAAGCGGAGCTATCTGATCAGTTGTCTGACCCCTTGCAAGAAGATACGTAGCAAGTAGGAATCTTCCCGAGTGTGGTAGGTTTTCCCCTTTTTCTAGTACCTCGATAGCGTGTTTTACACATGGAGGATAGTCAGACGATATCACTACGGCATCAGAAAATTTGGTTGCCAGTTGAACGAGGTCTTGCACGCGAGCCTTGAAGGTGTCTGGGATTGACGTCAATGTTATCGATTGGATTCTAGAGTTGATGTATTGACCAAGTTCGGTACGTATGAGCCTGACAGTTTCATGTGCTGTCAAATGTACAAACCCAGTTGCTACTCTCCTGTTTACAAGTTTCCATTCTTTTTCATGAAAATGTACTGCCCTTTGCAAGTAATTTGGTACACTTAACATAAATTCGTCATTTTCTACCACAACTTTTACTGAAAATAGTTCTTGGATGATTTTTAATGGAAAATCACTATCCTTTACTGCCTTGTCACTTACATATTTTCGTCCAAGATCATGTTCCAGATATTTTTCAGATCTTCTTGCTTCTGCAAGAGAGAATCTTCTTGTCAGAGTATTAATTCCAGCCGCTTTTAGCAAGATGACTGCAACAATAAACGAAAGTATTTCCATATCCTTATCCAAATCTTTGAGCTTTTCTATATCAGAGCTGTACACTTGGCCCGAGGATGCGGTTATGATTCTGCCATATGCCTTTTCCACCAGAGGCATCCAGTCAGGATGACCCAGCTGTTCAAGATTAAACCCCTTGTCTCGCAGATATTCCCCTGCTTCTGCAAGAAAGGGATACTTGGCAAGATCCATTATACCTGGATGTAACACACCTCTCTTCATTTTGCACGACTTAAAAATTTGATTGTGTTTTGATTCAATTGCAAAATACTTGCATCATGAGAAAATACGCATCGAACTTAAATTATGCTCAAATAAACCACTGACATGCAAGTCGGGATGCACGTATCCATATCGGGTTCCATTGACCGCGCTGTAGATAATGCTATAGCAATGGACTGTACTGCATTTCAAATATTTACTCGCAATCCACGCGGTTGGGCAGCAAAGCCCTTGGTAGCCAAGGATGTCTCGAATTTTAGGGAAAAACTTGCTGCAAGCAAGATAGACAGATTTGCCACTGTTGCTCACATGCCATATCTGCCAAACCTTTCATCACCTGAGGATGATCCATTTGCAAGGTCGCTTGGCTCGCTAATAGACGAGATAAAAAGATGTGGCAAACTTGGCATTCCTTATATTGTAACACATCTTGGAAGTCACAAAGGTGCAGGAGATAAGAAAGGAATTGAAAAATTGATAAAGGCATTTACAAAAGCAGTTGATGACACTGCAGATGATGTCATGATTCTACTTGAAAATACAGCTGGACAAAAAAATAGCGTAGGTTCTGATTTTGATCAGCTTGGATCCATACTACAACAACTAAAGCCTGCCAAGCGTTTTGGAATATGTCTTGATACATGTCATGCGTTTGCAGCAGGATATGATTTAAGAACAGAAAAAAGTGCTACAGATACACTTGAAAAATTCCACAAAGCGATAGGATTTGAGCATCTAAAGATACTACATCTAAACGACTCAAAGGGTGAGATTGGGTCCAACCTAGACAGGCACGAACACATTGGCTTGGGTCATATTGGTGAGAAGGGGCTTGCATATGTTATACATACCATGAACTCAAAAAAAATTCCGATGATTTTAGAGACTCCCATCGATGAGAGACGGGACGATATTGGCAACCTTAAAAAAGTTAGGGAACTTGCTTGAGATCTGGCTCCATTGGTGATATTTAGATGAATTATGAACAGATAATACAACTCGCGCTTGAAAGAGGATTTTATTTTCCAAGCTGTGAGATTTATTCAGATGCATCTGCAGGATTCTGGGAGTACGGACCATCAGGTGTTAGTCTAAAGAACAAGTTCATAGAGTTATGGAGACGCGAGCTCGTCAGGCGTGACAGAATGTGGGAGATTGACGGTTCCCAGATAATGTCACAGTCGGTATTTACAGCATCAGGTCACCTGTCCAGTTTTGCTGATCCAATAATAACTTGCCAAAAATGCAAATCCATCTTCAGGGCAGACAAGCTAATTGCCGAGGTTACTTCAATAGTTGTTCCAGAGAATGCAGAGATTGAACAGTTTGACCGTGTGATATCAGAAAAAGATGTAAGGTGCCCCAAATGCAAGGGAAGTTTTGATAACGCAAAAAAATTCAACATGATGTTCAAGGTGGGTATAGGGCCCCAAAGCGAAGCAGCATATCTTAGACCAGAGACATGCCAATCTATCTTTGTCGACTTCCCAAGACTTTACAAGACAATGCGAGGAAGACTGCCAATTGGAGTTGCACAGATTGGAAAGAGCTTTAGAAACGAGATCTCGCCACGACAAAGCCTTCTTAGATTAAGAGAGTTTTATCAGGCAGAGATCGAGGTCTTTTGTAACCCCAATAAACTAAATGAGATAGATAGGTTCTCTGAGGTAGAAAATACGGAGATCAGGCTAATGGTTGATGATGATACCATCAAACAAGTAACATGCAGGGAGGCACTAGAGTCTGGGATGCTGCCCAACAAGCTTGTGACATATTATTTGGCGCTATTGGTAGAATTTTATCAAAAGACCGGAATTGATGTAAGCAAAAGCAGATTCAGAAAACTAGGCGACAAGGAAAAAGCATTCTATGCGTCAGTTGCCTTTGACTTTGAGGTAGAGACCACGATTGGATGGCTTGAGCTTGTTGCGTGTAACTATAGATCTGACTATGATCTTAAGAACCATGAAAATATCAGCAAGGAAAAGTTTGAGGTGCTAGACGATAACATCAAGGTTTTGCCTCATGTCTTTGAGCTCTCAATGGGAATAGATCGTAGTCTGTATACTATTTTGGAGCACAGTTTCAGGGAAGACAAGGAACATGATAGGGTTGTACTTTCTCTAAAACCATACCTTGCTCCAATACATGTAGGAATACTTTCTCTTGTAAAAAAAGACGGTCTTGCAGAAAAAACAGAAGAAGTCTTTTCAAAGATAAGGACAGGATATGATGCGTTCTTGGATCACTCTGGAGCCATAGGGCGAAGATACAGAAGGCTTGATGAGGTAGGTGCGCCCTTTGCCGTAACAATTGATCATCAGACCCTGCAGGACGATACTGTAACAATAAGGACACGAGACTCGATGAACCAAGAAAGGATAAAGATCTCAGATCTAGAGTCACATCTTTCCAAAGAAACCAGATTTCCCTGATTTTACAATAATCAATCTTTGCCTGACTATTGCAGAGTCAGAAATGGTGTCTCGACTGGCCTGTATGTTACCTTCATGGATACATCATTCATCGCATCTGCTTGCGGGATGAATCCTTGAGATGAGTCTATCTCTACTTTCCACTGACCCACTATTGGATCTACCGATGTTATGGAGAATCTTTCAAGGGGATCATCTGGACCAGAATATCTTACCCTATAAATCTGGTTTTCTATAGTTATGCTCTTTAGTTGCCCTCTTTCTCCAAATGTAGAGTCTTTTACAAGACATCCATCTGAGCCTCCTATGACACACGTACCATCAGGTGCAGTTACCTTGTATCTTGTTGTTCCATCATTGTGATATGAAGAGTAGAGAATTCTTGGGTTGGCAATTGTGTGGTTGTTGTTATCAGTTATGGACTTGATGTCTGTAAATTCTGTAATTGGAATGGTTTTTACTGCAGAAAATGTTGTCATTGATGCGTTTGCAGTAAAGTTTTGGCCATAAAAATCTGCTTTGGCTTGTAGAAGGTGGTTTGCCACTTGGTTATCTGACAAGGTCTGCCATTGTAACGATACAGAAGTCTGAGTGGTTCCATTGAATAGCTGTGGCTGTGATGTATACACCTTATCTCCGTCCACCAGTAAAGATATTGTTCCATAAACAGAGCTGCCGTTGTTGGTAAAGTATGCCGTTGGGTTTTCCGCACTACCTGCTGCTCCATACTGTACGACATCAAGTTCCAGTTTTCCGCCTATGGGATAGTCAGGCTTGACTCCGATTGCATATGTATCTGAGTCGCTTATCTTGCCTGCCTCATTTTGCACATCAACCCAGTAGTTGATGGCAGGTCCTTGCATCATTTCTGAAGGAATTGTTCCCGATATGGCGTATGTCGTGTTTGATATCTGGAGTGGTACCACGCTCATCTCTATGACAGAATATTTCGTAAAGTCCTGGCCTATCGGTACATACCTAAGCTCTGCTTTGGTAATTGGCGTTGGGCTGTTGATAATAGAGTATACCGTAAGTGGCTGATTGTCTACATACTGATTTGTTGTATTTGAAGATAACACAGTGGTACCGTTTGCTATTTGGAATCTGACATCAAATATCCTTGGGGCTGTAAGATCAATTGGCTGTTGCTCAATCGTTGTTCCGGACGGTTCAAATGTAATGTTTGCCTTGCATGTAGTAACATCTATTGTCTGGCCAACGGTATTGATATTGTTGTTTTCCGCAAGCAATGCTACTACTTCAAATGATTTTTCCTGTGGGCTTATTGATACGTCATACACATACTTTTTGATTGTTGCGTTATCGTTCTGAGTCAGGAATGGTTGGTTGGCATCAAGCTGTGCAGAGACTACACCAGATATTGATGAGCGTATTATGACAGACGGTACTTGGGTACTATCTGTTCCGATCACTATTCTTGCTGTATCTGTATCACAGACATCATACGATACTTGTTCAATCTTTAACTGTGGAAGTAATATTCCTCCAAATCCTGCTGATCCTCCAGCACCTGCTCCTGTTGAGCCAGCTCCTCCGCCGCCTGAACCAGATGAACTAGAGCCTGTACCACTAGTGGATCCACTAGATGACCATGAACCAAATCCTGTAAAGTGGTTTGTCCAAACAACTAGATCTGAGCCTCTGTTTATCTTGCATTCATTTGCTCCAGTAGGTAGACCTGACCCACTGTCAGTAGTACAAAGAGCAGTAATCTCTGTAACTGTGGTAGGAATATAGAAGAAACCTACATGTTGCCCGGCTTGACCTGCAAGTACTACGCTCACAGGATTACTAAAATGCAACGGCGTATTTGTAGTTGAACCAAGTTGAATTACAACTCCTTGGGTAGTGGTTTGACCAGCTGTTGTGGGTAGTGATAGAACAACGTTTGTTTGTACCGTTGGCAAGTCAAGTACACCATTCCATGATGTTCCTGATATGGTCGTATTTGCTGGAATTGTTATTTGGGCTAAAATAGAATTGTTGTCGTTATATCTTGTGATAGTAAGAGGATTTGAGATCTTGGTAGTGTTAATATTGCCATTTGGTTTAGATATTGCAGAATAGTTAATTGATGGAGTAGTTACATCATATGGAACTGTAACACTGGATAGAGCTGCATTGGAGCTGACCACGACCAGTTGTGGTTGTGATGGATTGATTGTAATTTGTGTTTGTGAATTCTCAACTAGATCTTGATTTGGAGCCAAATTTTTGTCTTCTGTGGACGAATCTGTGATTGATAGCAAGTCTGATAGGGACTGGGTTACTGTTCTTGTCGTAGCTACTGC
>DAHUYT010000011.1:0-12297 GCA_027315065.1 Nitrososphaerota archaeon
GTAATATCTTGGATAGGATATAACATGGCAACGTCAAAACCATCACCCTCATCTTTCATAACTGACGATAAAAAATAATCATTTAGATATTACGGCATCTACTACAGCTTGGTAAAACCTTGGGCCTATAGGTCTGACAATTTTTGAACCAAGTATTTCTGATTTAACCTTTACCACTGATAAAAAGTGGTTAGTAACTACCTCTGAAACCTGATTTTTTTTATCTGAATGTATGTGACAATAATAATGCAGCACTCCATTTTGCTTTAATGCCTTTATGGCAACATCCAAGAATTCATCTGATCTCTCGGGAAGTAACATTAGAACTCTATCACCGCTGGTCACTAATTCTTTTTCTATGATGTCAACTGCATCTCCTTCTATTGATTTCACTGTTCCCTTTAACTTGTTAAGAATTACATTTTCTGAACAAAGTTTTGCTGCATGCGGGTTTATGTCTATATTGTAGACATGACATTTTTTCTTTTTTGCAGCTACTATGGAAAACATTCCTACCCCGCCAAACATATTGATAATTATCTCCCCATCCGTCACTAAATCTGCTATTCTGAGACGTTCAGTTGAAAGTCTAGGTGAAAAGAATGTCTTTTCAAGGTCCACCTTGAATCTACAACCGTGCTCTTTGTATTCTGTTTCTGTCTTGTCCTCACCGGCAAGCAATTCCAGTTGGCGAATCCTGTAATCACCTTCTACTGGTGATGATTGATAAAAGACTGATTTGGCAGTTTTCACCTTTTCCAAGAGAATTTCGCCTATCATCTTTCTTTTGGAAAGTAGATTGTCTGGAATTCTTAATACTATTATGCTTCCTATCTGATCAAAGGCACCGTATATCTCTTCAGTTTCATCTGATGTAAGTATACGCGCCATTGCTTGTTTTAGCATCTTTGTCAATTTCTATAATAAAAATGCCCAGATTGTTTTTGTTCTCTATCTAATCTACTCTCTGATTTGTTTACTCGGGGCCTCATGCTTGTTTCATCTCTTCGATAGGTAATATCAAGTGACCTCAAAAATTGATTCATTCCTTCAGATTTTGCCATTGGAGCAGTGGCATGTCCTTCTCTACCGGGGTTGCCATGGAATATTACAAGAGAATCTGAAATCAGATCCATAAGCTGTATATCATGATCAATTATTATTGCAGACTTTCCATAAGAACGAACAAACCTCTGAATTAATTTTGCTATTGCAATTCTATCCTCTACATCAAGAAACGCAGAAGGCTCATCGAGTGCATACAGATCAACCTTCTGTAATAGGCATGTGGCAATTGCCACTTTTTGAAGTTCACCTCCTGACAAATTTTTAACTGATTTGTTGTAGAGTTTTTTTATTTTCATAGGATGAACAATAAGTTCTTCCTCTGTTGTTCCATCTATACCTCCATTGTTTGCCCTTTCTAATAAGGAGATAACCTCGACATCGTAATCATTTGAAAGATATTGCGGCTTGTATGCTATCTTGATTTTGGTATCGATCATTCCAGAATCTGTTTTTTCAACACCTGCTATCATCTTCATCATTGTCGTTTTTCCCAACGCATTTGCGCCAACTATTCCAAGCACTTCACTTTTTCTAATTCTACCTGCATCAATTGTTAGAGAAAAATTGGTAAATTTCTTCTCCAAGATGGGATATTCAATAATGTTTTCTATCATGACAAATTCATCTACAGATGTAGATGCATCAAATCTAAACGCAGCATCTCTAAACCTTACATTCTCGTTGGGTAAGTAGCCATCTAGGAATACGTTTATTCCAACTTTTGTCGAAAGAACGTTTGCAACTATTCCGTATGCTGCAGGCTCACCATAGACGATCTCAATAAAGTCACTAAGATAATCAAGTAAGGTCAAGTCGTGTTCAACTACCATCACGCTTTTTTCAATCTTTGCAAGGTTCTGTATGACACGCGCAACGCCCATTCTCTGAAAAACATCATTGTAGGAAGAGGGCTCATCAAAAAAGTAAAAATCAGCCTCTCTTGAGGCGGCCACGGCTACCGCAATCCTCTGTAATTCTCCACCGCTCAAGTCAGATATCCTAGTATCTAGTGCGTTTTGCAAATCAAGTTCTTGTACAAGATCATGAATCTTATTTCTTTCATCGTATTTTTCAAGCAGCTCTTTTGCAGTTCCATCGAAGACCTTTGCAAGGTTGTATACTTGTTGTGGTTTTATAGAGGCCTTCAAGTCATTATTTGCAATTTTTTCAAAGTGAGACTTTAATTCCGTACCGTGGAAATGTTTCAAAATATCGCTCCATTCTGGAGATAAGTCATAGTTACCAAGATTTGGTCTGAGATTTCCAGACAAGATGCTCACTACCGTACTTTTTCCTATCCCATTCCTTCCAAGTAAACCCATTACCTGACCTTTCTTTAAGGCAGGAATTCGATATAATCTAAATGAGTTTGATCCATATTGATGAATCTTATCGGATTTTAGTTCTTCTGCAAGATTGACAATTGTTATTGCGTCAAAAGGACAAACTTTTACGCAAATCCCACACCCGTTGCAGATGTTCTCATCGATCTGGGCCTTCCCAACCTCTTGGTTTAGTATTATGCAGTCTGCTCCCGACTTGTTTACGGGACAGTATTTGATACACTCAAGTCCACATTTCTTTGGTTGGCATGTTTCCTTATCAAGAACCGCTACTCGATGAGTCATAGCTAATCACGATGTCCTTAATTTATATCTCTATCAAGGACTCATGTTGGTAGGTTATCACCTGACAATACAAAAGTCCTATCAAGCAAGATTAATACAGGACATTATTAGTCAAAATATCAAGCCGGCCATAGCGTTGGGGTCCGACCCGGTCCCATTCCGAACCCGGAAGTCAAACCCAATGTCGCTACTGTGTTACTAAGGTGCGAGAGCCCTTGGGAAGCAGTAGTGCTGGCGCCTCTCTATTCTAGTGCAACAGAGTTGGGAGAGCCTTTCCATACGATCTGAGTCGCAATATTCCTGTCAACGCCTCTCTTTTGAGCATCATCAGGGAAGTTTTCTACGTAATCCGATATCAATATCCTTATGGTCTGGTCAATCTCTTCCACCGATCTTGTGTCAGTGAAAAGATATGATATCTCACTACAACCTATTACGTATCCATTGACGGTAGGTGCTATGGTAAAAGTTAGTTTGGGCAGCTTTTGAGTTCTTGCCATTATTGATCTATATGGTAACAAAGACTAAAAAGATCTTTGTTTGTTTGGTAGATCTATGGCCAACTGCGCAATCTGCGGTGAAAAATTTACAGATGACATAAGATTTCTCAATCACATGATGGAAAAACACGGATTCAGGAATTCGAATGTTGGCACTACTGATCGAAATAGCCGAGGGTACTAATTCAATCACCTGTTTTTTGTTTGATTCTGAAGTTACTTTAATGGTATCTTCTGGCTGTTTGAAAGAAGAGTTTTTACTCTCATGAAAAATGCTCTTGTAGTCTTGCAATCGGTTCCATATGCTAAAGGCATGTCCCTTAAAGGAGTTTTTCTAGCTTTTCCCTTTAGGATGAAGAAAACCAATGGTAAAATTCCTGCTCTTCCACCATGCGCTACTTTGTCTGTCACAAACCAGAACATTCTTGTTGAATCGTAATCCTTTGCAAATATCTCTGATTTAATTTCTTTGCCAATCTTAGTGTAATGACCCACAATTAGGATATTTTTTCCAGCAAGCGACTTTGCAATGCTTGCAAATTTTGAACAATAATAACAACTATCATCATAAATTAATACTGGTAGGAGATCTCTGACGTTCATGTCTTTAATTGACTTGCTTTAGATTAAAATTTTGTGAAATAACTTTTTATTGGCTACAAATACGCTAAAACTCATGAGTTCAAGTTCGCATAACGATGATCTAGCGATTCAAATTTTAGAACGGATATGGGCCTAAATTACTATAACATTCTCAAAAGCGTGCGAGAAGCCAGAAAACTTGTTATCAAAGGGACAACAGCTGCTGGTTCTGGCCATCCAGGTGGGTCATTTTCTATGGCTGAGATTATGGGTTGTATGTACTACAAATTTCTTCGTTATGATCCAAAAGACCCTCTTTGGCAGGATAGGGATAGACTAGTCCTATCTAAAGGTCATGCATCTCCTGGACTTTTTTCCAATTTGGCAGTTGCGGGATACTTTGATAAGCTTGAAATGGAAACTTTACGAAAATTTGGGAGCAGACTACAGGGTCATCCAGATTTCAAATGTCCAGGAGTTGAATTCTGTGGTGGTTCACTTGGTCTAGGACTATCATTTTCAATTGGTATGGCTCTTGCAGCAAGAATAGACGGCAAAACACATCACATTTACACCATAATTGGGGATGGCGAATCCGATGAAGGACAAGTCTGGGAGGCAGCCATGGCAGGATCAAAATTTAGACTTGATAACTTGACGGTCTTCCTAGACAGGAATTTCATTCAACAAGACGATTATACTGAACGAGTAATGCCTCTTGATGAAGAATTAGTTGGTGACGATATTTCTGAAATGTGGAAAAACGCAGCAAGGTGGAAAGTAGGTGATAAGTGGAGATCTTTTGGATGGAATGTTATAGAAATAGATGGACACCGCATAGAGCAGATTGTAAAGGCAGTACATTCTGCATTGCAGACTAGAGGCACACCGTCGTTAATTGTGGCGCGAACTATCAAGGGGAAATCAGTTGAACATATGGAGGATAATCCCAAATGGCACGGTGTTGCCCCGAATCCAAAAATCTCTCCAATAATAGAACTCGAACTTGACTGTCAATTCCTTATTGCACCATCTATTATCGCGGGAGATATGTCCAATCTAGAAAATGAAGTAAAACGAGCCGTTCATGGTAGAGCTGATTTTATCCATCTTGATGTAATGGATGGTCAGTTTGTTCCTAACAAAACATTTGATCATGAAAAAATAAAACAACTAAGACCAATCACTTACATCCCATTTGACACTCATCTCATGATAAGTGAACCCGTAAAGCATGTTAGAGACTATGTTAATGCTGGTAGTGATATCATAACAGTACATGCAGAAGTTTGTGATGAACCAAGCTTTGGAGAAATCCATGATATATTGCGATCAAATGATGTAGGTCTTGGTCTGGCGATTAATCCTGAAACAGAACTGCCTCCTTGGACTGAAAAATTTATTCCAGATTTGGATCAATTGATAATAATGTCTGTTGTTCCTGGAAAATCAGGTCAAAAATACATTGAATCAACTCATGAAAAAACTCAAAGAATATCAAAATTACTTGCAGAACGAAACTTCCAAGGACTGATTGAGGCAGATGGAGGTGTAGATCTGTCAAACGTAGAATCATGTTTCTTGGATGGCGCTAGGGTATTCGTTGGAGGCAGTGCTATAGTAGGACAAAAAGATGTACGTTTAACCATAATGGAATTCAGAAAACACTTGATGCATGCAAGGAGAAAACTTTTGATAAATAAAACTCATAGTCTTGGTGGCCAAGAACTTGTAAACCAATGGATAGATCTTCATGAAGTTGGAAAGAAAAAAACCGAACTTCTTCAGATTGTAAAGGAGGCAGGATTTACATGACAGAATTTGCAGATATGCGAACAGTTTACGGGGAAACCTTGGTCAATATTGGAGATGAAAACCCAAGCGTGGTTGTGGTAGGAGCAGATACCACTGATTCACTTAAAACGAAACAATTTGGTAAAAAATTTCCAAATAGATTCTTTAATGTGGGTATTGCAGAGGGAAATCTAATAACCATAGCAGCTGGCCTTGCCAACGAAGGCAAAACTCCTTTTGCTAGTACCTATGCTGCTTTTCTACCTGGCAGGTGTGTTGATCAGATAAGAAATGCAATTGCATATCCAACAAGAAATGGAAAAAATGGACTCAATGTAAAAATGGTTGTTTCTCATGGAGGTCTGAGTGTTGGTGCTGATGGAGGTTCTCATCAACAAATTGAAGACATTGCAATAATGCGGGCTATTCCAAACATTAAAGTTCTAATTCCTGCAGACACAATTGCTGTAGAGAAACTCACACGATTAATTTCACAATTATATGGGCCATTTTATATGAGGATGACAAGATCGAAAACGCCAATCATACATTCACAAGAACAAGAATTTCAACTGGGTAAAGGAATTGTATTGCATGATGGCTCTGACTGTACCATTGCAGCGTGCGGGATAATGGTACAAATGGCTCTTGATGCTGCTTATGCGTTAAAACAGGAAGGAATATCATGTAAAGTGATAGATATGTTCTCAATAAAACCAATAGATTCTGATCTTTTGGAAAAAGCAGCACGTGAGACCGGTGGTATTGTTACATGTGAAGAACACAATATTATGGCAGGTTTTGGCTCTGCCGTATCTGAGGTCACATCTGAGAAATATCCAGTACCCATCAGACTAATAGGTTCAAGAGACCAATTTGGCGAATCTGCAAGAGACAGTGAAATTTCGCGGTTATTCGAAAAACATGGTATGACATCAATTCATATATCTAACGCTGTTAAGGATATCAGGAGTAAGAAATAATGAAGATATTCCTTGACACTGCAAATCTTGCTTCAATAAAAATGTACAATGATATGGGTCTTGTAGATGGAATCACGACCAACCCTTCACTTTTGGCAAAGGAGGGAGGGGATCCGCAAAAGACAATGGAAGAGATTGTTCGAATTGTAAAAGGCGATGTTAGCCTAGAGGTAGTCAGTACAGAAACCTTAGGGATGGTAGAGGAAGGAAGGCGTCTTCAAAAGTATGGCAAAAATGTTGTTGTAAAATGCCCACTAACTGTAGAAGGACTCAAGGCATGCAAAATCCTGACATCTGAAGGAATACCTGTTAATGTAACTCTATGTTTTTCCGTAAATCAGGCCATATTGTCTGCAAAGGCAGGTGCAAAATATGTAAGCCCATTCATTGGTAGGTTGGATGATAATGGACAAGACGGAATCCATCTAATTAAAGAAATTCATGAAGTGTTTCAAAATTACAAATTCGGTACACAGATCCTAGTTGCAAGTGTAAGACATCCTATGCATGTTGTAGAGGCAGCAAAGATTGGAGCAGATGTAGTGACCCTGCCTCCTGATGTACTAGGGAAGATGTTAAAACACCCACTAACTGATATAGGGCTAAAGAATTTTCTTGCAGACTGGGAAAAACTTAAGAAAGAACACCCAAGTATCAGAATTTAGCTAGAACTGAATAAACCAATTGCTAATGTTTTCCAATCCACTGGTATCTGTATTCTTCGTCAAATAATTCTGATTTGATATCATTGTAGTTTATCTTGGAATACAGTTTGACTTCAAAAAATCCCAGACTTCCTTTGTATGGGATTGGTACTCTGAATTCTTTTGGATTTCTCAATAAAAATCCGTATTTGTGATCAAAAAACTCTTTACTTGCAAGATGTTTGTTATAATCTAACTTTATCTCATTTGTGCTATTGTATATCTTAACATCGTAAAGTTCTGCTCTGCCTATTATCACTCCTGTTCTAATCTCTCCTTTGTCAATTCCTAATTTCTTGCAAGCCTCTTTTTTTATTGCAAGTGGTGCATGAACAAGAAATTCTCCTCTGAATTTGGTATTCCATGTTCTTAATTCTACAGTTTTCTTACCGTGAATTATAAGATCAGCATATGGTTGAGAAACCGACAGGCATTTCATGTCAATCTGTCCCTAGTAAGTTTAAGACTCGTTTTGGAATATCATTTAACCTGCTCACGGCAAGAGTACGTTCGTAGCCCAATCTTCTCAGATTGTTTGCTATTGTAATTGAATATCCAGTGTCAGGGCCAACCCCTATTGCAACCATCTTTGTGCCTAACATCTTAAAATCAATCATCACTGATCTGACCGCATCTGGATCTGACGGTTCTCCGTCGGTTAATGTGAGAAATATGTCGGGCTTTTTTGAACGTATTGTGGGAAGTAAGAGATTGTAAACTTCAGCTAAAGGCGTACTGCCATTGGCCTTTATTTGTGCAAGTCTCTTTGCTGCTGTATTGTTCCATTGCAAGTTTTCAGGTTTTATCAGCCAGCAAGTTACTTGTTTTTGTTCTGTGTTAAACGCATATACTGAAAACTGTACTTTTAAAAAGCCTAAAACTTCGCAAAGAGCCAACGTTGCCTTTTTG
The DNA here is from genome assembly GCA_027315065.1 of Nitrososphaerota archaeon. Lineage (GTDB taxonomy): Archaea > Thermoproteota > Nitrososphaeria > Nitrososphaerales > Nitrosopumilaceae > Nitrosotalea. The sequence goes on from DAHUYT010000011.1 coordinate 8,169, forward strand.
TATTGTATTTCTTGTTCAGCTATGCTAGAAGAGTGATCAAGAAGTATGAATATCCTTGTCTTGATTGCTATTTTCTTATCTGTGATGAATGGCTTGTGGCCTTCCATGTAAGTCTCTTGGTCAAATTCGTCTCCTGTAACCACATGTTGTTCTTTCCAACCTGATTTCCATTCTTTGAATTTTGCTTTTAGATTATTGATTAAATCTGCATCATATATCCTAGTTTCGTCTACATTTGTTAAAGCTGGGATGCTGATGCCAGTCACATCAGTTGTTAGACCTCTGTTTTCATTCCTTTTTGTTTCATCAAGCAATACCTTAAACTCATCAAATATCTGCTTTCCATCAGTGATTTTTGTTGAATCTAATTTCCCAAAATCGCTTTCTCTGTATTTTGAAATCTTGTTCAGTGTTCTCATGAATTCCTGTTCAGACATGGCAATTCCTGAAGAAATTTTTGGCATAGAAACGGGAATGGTGAGAAGCGGATCAATTTCCAATACTTTGATAATTTCGGCAACTTTTTTTTCAAGCCAATCAGTCCCATGTTCTTCCTCTACTGCTTCTTTTACTGCATCATTAGCTATTTTGGTTGCCTTCTGAATTTTCTCAAATACTCCTGTGGAGACTTCTCCCTTTATGTCGCCAAGCAGGAAATACTGCGCAAATCCCTCAACAATTCTGCTATGACCATATAACGAATTGAGTAATGGTCTATACAACCACGCAAATCCATAGTTGAATATTATTTCTTCATCCATTCCTTGCCAATATTTTCTACCTATGGTCTCTATTCTTCTTGCCTCTAATGTATTTAATATGAATCCAAATGCATGGTCATTACTTAGAATTTTACTTGAATGTCTTATCCTCATTGATTCATACCAGAGAGCGGTTCTAAGTTGTCTATATTTCTGAAAATCTGTACCTTGATATTTGTCCAATGGAAAAATTGTAACTTTGTTTTCACGCAACTTTGTCTGAATTTCTTTTTGATCTTTTATGTTTAAAGTAATCTTTTCTTTTCCAGACCATCGTCGTACTAGAAACGTGCCTATTTCAAGTATTGTATCATTTCTTAGTTGTAGTGAATGCATCAATTCCCAAACATCGATGTTATGATATCATTTACTTTTTGATATTCAACATTGCCCCACTGTGCATATACATTTGCAAAGACAATGTCTGCAGCTTGTCTTGGACTCATGCCAGAATCAAGTATCTTGCCAAATGCTATGGTCTCACGCAGACTGGGTGAATAATACAATTCTTCAACTGCTGCTGCCTGTCTCAAGGTATTTGCAAGCCTGATTCCTTGCGAGATCTCATTTTCATGAGAGCCTTTCACATATTTTTTTACTATTTGTAATTCTACTTCTTCTGGTGGGTAATCAAGCCTAATCCTTACTGGAAACCTGCTGAGCAATTGAGGCGGGAGTTCTTTAGTTCCAACATGTGATAGTGGATTTATAGTTGCAACCACAAACCATCCCTTTGTTGCTTGAATCAACTCACCACCAGCTTCTTTGAGTACTAGTTGTCTTCTGTCATCTAATGCTTCATCTAGTCTAAGTAAAACATCTGCTTCCGCCGAGTTTACCTCATCAAGATAAAGTGTATCTCCTTCTTTCATGGATTTTACCAGTATGCCTTCCTCAAAGCCTATTGTTCCATTCTCTAGAGTTTTTGAACCTATCAAATGACTTTCGCGAGTTCTTAAACTGAAGTTAATTGATTCAAGCTTTGTTCCTTTTCTTGCAGCAAATTCTCTTACAAGTGTAGTCTTGCCGGTTCCTTTTGGACCTATTATGAGAACAAACAGGTCAGAGGCATACGCTTTATCCAAAACTTCAAAGGAGTTATTCCAATCTATATACAACTGCTCTGCTAGCACAACTAGTAACTGTTTTTTCCTTAATTTAAAATTGTCTTAAATTAACACTAGATCTAATTTCCAAGTCTTGCATAAGACTCGTCTAGGATCCTATGTAATGTCTTGTGCCAGACATCATAACCATCTGGTGTCTTTGGATAATTGCGATAGTGCTCTGTTAAGGCCTTGTTTTGTTGCGCAGTAAACCTTAATCCCTCAGCTAATTTTTTGTTCAAAGCTCCTCTGATCATCATTCCAAGTTTTCCAACTGTTCCAAAGTCAGGATGTTCTCCCTTACTTATGGCTTCAACATCTAGCTTTGACAAAAAGTGTTTCATTCCATAGTTTATCTGTTCATTTGTAAGGGTTTGGAGTAATCTTCGAAAAATCTCGAGTCCCGCAGTTTTGTAGCCGTAATCATTAATGAAATCTATATTGTATTTCCATAATCCTCGTTCGCTGACATCTCCTGATTCGATTGACTCCACTGCATTCTTTCCAATTATTGTTGCAGCAACTATTGCAGGTCCGATGCCTCCTGCATCCAGTGGTTTTGGCATCCATGCCGAATCCCCTACTAACATGTATCCATTTGCAACCAAGCAGTCATTCTGTCTTCTTACTGAGACCTGCCAATTACCTGTGACATTTGCTGAATCACTTGGGTCGTCAGATAGCCTGGGATTCTTCATTGCCTTATTGATCTTAACATAATCGTTTATCAGTTTGGTAACATCATCGTTCTTTCCTAATCTTTTATTCCTTTTTTGCAGCTCTTTTTGCTGTACACCCAATCCTATATTTGCCTTATTTTGACCCTTGGGAAAGACCCAGCCATATCCTCCGGGAGCGATGTCTTGGTCTAAATGTATGATGCAATAATCCGGATCAAAATCTATTCTATCGTCTACACCATGCTCAAATTTCATTATGTGTCTTCCTGTAGATTCTAAATCGTCGCGGTCAATCTTTCTTTCAATTTTTGAATTTATGGACAGTCCATTTCTTAGCATTGATGTAACCCCAGTGGCATCAATTACTATCTTTGCAGTTTTCTTGAATGGTTCATTAGAAAGAAGATTAGTCCCTTCTACTCCAACAACAGTACTATTTTCATATGTAAGGCTTCTTAGCGCTACAGAAAATTGCATGTTGATTCCCATCTTCTTAGAGTCGCTAAGCTGGCGCTTAGGAAGTTGTTGTCTATTTAGCATGAAACCATCACCATCAAAAGGAATCGAAGTTTCTCTATCTGGTGAAAACGCCATTACTCCTTTAACCGGATGCTCAATCTCTGGATTTCCCCATCTGATCTTTATTCTATCTGTCATGTAGTCAACAGTATTCTTACCTACTGCATCTCCACAAATCCAACCATTTATTGTCTTTTTACCTACCACTGGTTCTTGATTTCTATCTATGACTAGAATTGATAATCTCTGACTCGAATAGAAAGCTGCTGACTGTGCTGCGATCATTCCGGCCAAACCCCCTCCTGCTACTATGATATCATAATCCGTTTTCACAGCCAAAAAACAGGATCTACTCTATTTAAAAGAACCGTATGGATGCAGATCAGGTTTTTGGGTCGGTTCGTCGCGGCTTCCTCACAGCATATGCTCAGACTGGAGCGGCAAAATATTTTACCTCATTCCCTTTTGCCTTTGGTCTTCAAATACTATTAAACCATGCTTCATAGACAGGCAAATTTTGTTATTTAGGCCTTCAATAATTCGGTATATGTTTTTACAATGTCGGCTTTTTTGTAAATTGGAACTTTTATCTTAATTTTTATTGCATTATTTTGTTGCAAGCTGATATTCTTTCTTACGAATTCACCTTTTCCTATTCTGAGAAATAATGAGGAGTCTTCAAAGTACATGTCAATGTTATCTAGAATTTCATCTAACTGTAATTTTGAAATTTTGGAGACTAGCGTCTTTACAAACCTCTCCGCTCTTTTCTTTGTAAGTGTGATCCTAAAAAGCAGAATTGTATTTCCATAGTGGCCTACGATTGTTTCTTGTGAAAACTCTTCCTCTTTTATCTGAAATATCTCAGAAATGGGGTCAAAAATTTTCTTGCTGTCTTCAGTAGCATGAAGTATCACCTCAATACTAACTTCTACTTGATTTGTCATTGAAATGAGTATTCTTATACTGAGATTAAATCTATTTGGCTTGCAACAGAACGGTCTCTGCTTCCGCAGTCCTGATGAGTTTTGCCTTTTCGATTCCTACATGCCTTACATGAATT
>DAHUYT010000011.1:12304-52305 GCA_027315065.1 Nitrososphaerota archaeon
TGGCTTGCAACAGAACGGTCTCTGCTTCCGCAGTCCTGATGAGTTTTGCCTTTTCGATTCCTACATGCCTTACATGAATTACTTTCTTAACTGCTGCCATTATGTCCGAATTTATCTTACCAAAGGCCGTAGCTTGGATAAACTGGTCTATTGTCATTTCTGGTATAGTTTTTGCCATTACATCTTTTGCAATCAATCTCAGGGCATGCTTTCTTGATGTGTTAAGCTTTTTCTGAGTTAAGGCAATAATCTTGATTCTAAAAAGATATCCATCCTTAGTTCTTACGTCTCCAATCAGATTAATCAAGGAAGAACCACGTCGTACAAGGCTTCTAAGAAATTCCTTGGCATACTCGTATCGTTTAAAGATCGAGGTCGCAGTATCTCCTTCTACTTTGCTTATTTGGAAGTAAAGCTTGAATTGATGTTGAGAAGGATCGCCTTTTACAATATCAAATAAGGTAACTTCAACAACTCTACCGACTGCACTTTCATCGTCAGTTATAGGGATGTATGCAATAGGTGCGTTATTGAATGCTAAAGGGGCAATAACCGTAACCCATTTTTTCTCTCTCCACTTGTCTTTGACCCTTGTAGTCTTTTGGCGTGCCAACTAAAATCAACCTTTTAAGCCAAAATATAAGTTATGTCAATACTGGCACTGGTAACTCCGGTGGATCGATAGTGATATTATGAACAAGAAAATGTAAAATCAACCGCTAATTTGCCAATTCCTTTTTGTGACCTGAAACTATGATAAACTTGTATGACATTTTAGATTGTACTCATACCGACGTATTTTTGTAAAACCTTTGGTATGGATATGTGTCCATCCTTTGTTTGGAAGTTTTCTAGCATTGCAACCATTGTTCTTGTAGTTGCAACAAGAGTGCTGTTTAACGTATGCAGATACTGCGGTTGTTCATTGGTTTTATCGCGGAACCTTATCTTGAGCCTTCTTGCCTGAAAGTCAAGGCAATTAGAACAAGAGATGATCTCTCTGTAGTCATTCTGGCCTGCCATCCATGCCTCTAGATCGTATGTTTTTGCAGAAACTTTTCCCATGTCGCCACTTGAAAGCAACATGACTCTATATGGCACCCCAAGTTTTTGATAAAATTCCTCTGCATTTGACAGCATTTTTTCATGTTCGTTCCACGATTCTTCTGGCCTTGAAAAAATAAACTGTTCTACTTTTTCAAATTGATGGACCCGGAATATCCCTTTCTGATCCCTGCCATGAGCTCCTGCTTCCTTTCTAAAACATGAACTGATTCCAGCATATTTGAGGGGTAATCTACTTCCTTCTATTATCTCGTCTGCATACATTGAAGCAACTGCATGTTCTGATGTTCCAATCAGGTAGAGGTCTTCTCCATCAATCTTGTAAATGACATCTTCAAAATCATGTGCTATTATTGTCCCCTCCATAGAACTTTTGTTTATCATGTAGGGAGTTTGGATAGGCGTGTAATTCTTTTCAGATAGAAAGTCTAATGCAAACTGGATTAATGATTGGTTTAGCTTGACAAGTTGATTTTTTAGATAGTAGAATCTTGCACCCGATACTTTTGCAGCCCTTTCAAGATCTACTAGATCCAGACTTTGCGCCAAATCTACATGATTTTGTATCTTGAAATCAAATACAGGCACGTTCCCCCATTTTTTTATTTCTTTGTTTGCGCTTTCATCCTTTCCAGTAGGAACTGATTCATGAATCATGTTAGGTAATGTTAGAAAAAGTTTTTTGTATGAATCTTCAGCTCTGATCTGGGCCTCTTCTAGTTTCTGTAACTCATCTGAGACTGAGTGCATTTGTTCTATGAGGCTTGATACATCTTTGTCCGATTTCTTTTTATTCGCAATATCCACTGATATTAGATTTCTTGTTTTTCTTAGTTCGTCCGTTTTTATTATTAGTTCTCTTCTCTCTTTGTCTAATTTTATGAGTTCATCAAGTGGAAAATCTACATCTCTTGCTTTTAGCATATTTCTTATTCTGTCAGGATTATCTCGGATGAGTTTTGGATCAAGCATTAACTAGTCACTCTCAGAATAACTTGAATCTGTTCAAGAACTTCATCAATAGTAGAAATCAGCGTTCGTATATTTCCTTTACCCTCGAATGTAAGAATCAATGTTTCTTTGTCATTTTCAATCTTAAAGGATAAGTTTTTTGGAAAGTCTACATTGTCAGGTTCCAAAGCCTTGTGAATGGCTTCTGCCTTTTTTTCGGAGATATTATTTAGAAATACTAGCACTTTGCATTCTAGAGACATTTTCTTGCAGGTGATCTAGGAATTCATCTAATTTATCCTTGGTAATTCTGGCACCAGCCGCTGCATTATGTCCTCCGCCTATTCCTGACACCATTGCAGCACATTCTCTCATGAGTAGCCCTAAATTTACTTCTGATTTACATCCTGTTGATTTTCGTGAAGAGAATTTTATCGTGCCTTCCTCACCATTTGTTCTAAGTATTATTATTTTTCCAGTGTTTTTCTGTGAGCCACCCAGAAGTGATGATACAGCTCCTGTCATATTTTCTGGTACCAATCCTTCACCATTTACAAGTATGTACAAACCATTGTCTGTTATCCTCCATCTCTCGCTTGATAATGTGTTCATATACGTTCTCAAAAACGTCCTATATTCTAACAAGATACTTTCTCCTTCTTGCAACATTTTAGTCCTATCTCCCATGCATATTGCAATGCCTACTCCAGCTTTGCGTATCCTGCCACATGAGTTTAGCATTGTAGAAAACTCTCTTGCATCGCGCAAGAAACTTCGTCTGTCCTCTCCTACCAATGTATAGGTATAACCGACAAGATCATCGATAATATCACTAGCATTCTTGCTTGGGATGAACTTGGAAATAGTCTGTAACAGAGTTCTTTTTTCATCCTCGGTAAGCTCTGATGGCACCCTCCATCTTCCGCCATCCTTTAATTTTATTCCAGATGAATTTAACAATGAGAGGCATGCATCACGATTCCATGTGAGACCTTCTATGAAAGGCTGTGATGTAAACGCAAGAGCATCAGGAAGGGGTCTTGTCTCTCTTCCCACAAGAAGTATATCAAGATCAATTTCAACCTGGTAATTCTTTTTTGCTACTGCGGCAATCTCAAGATTAATACCTGTAAAAGATTTTTTTTCTCCCTGATCCTGTCGATCTCCTAACGCAGCTACTACCGCAATCCAAGCCAAATCCGTATTTTCTTTATGTAGTGCGTTTGAAACTAGGTATGACATACCGCCAGCCGATACATCTAGTCCGCCATCAAGGTCATATTTCCAAGCATTGATGACTCTTTCATTATCAAATTCTTCTTGTGGGATCTGATGATGATCAACAACCATCCAATTATCATCAAGCACAGTATCCAACTCTTTTGCAAATCCTCCTCCTAGATCAGTTATGACGTGAAATTGTCTTGAATCGTTTCTGAGTCTGTCAACCAAATTTTTACTAAACTCGTTGACTGTTTTAACGGTGCATTTTGCTCCAGATCTGATGAGGGATTTTGTGATAATACTTCCAGACGTAATTCCATCGCAGTCTAGGTGGGTTATTACAGAAATATTCTTGCCAGATTTTATACAATCTGAAACTTTGTCATGAAAATAGGATAATGCTTGATCAATCTTGCTCATTACTCAAGTTGAGCAATGACTGCCTTATATTTCCAAGTTTTAGGAATGCGGTCAATCTTTTTGTAATATGAGGATAGTCTATGGACTTTGGCCTCTAACAACTCAAGTGATCTGACGTTTCTTCTGTCTGACTTGTGTGCCTTTAGATGTTTTTGTAGACCTAGTGCCTTTGTAACTAGATTATTGAGGTCTTCTGGCATATCTGGCTTGACTCCTTTCTGCTCCAAAATCTGTACTATTGACTTTTTAACAATATGCTTGGTAATTGGAATCGCATATTGATCTCGTAACTTTATTCCAATCTCACTTGGGGTGTGTCCCTCTTTTGAATACTTTGCTACTAGTTCCTCTATCTCATCTGGAGTCTGCTTTACCCAAGTTGGTGGACTAGGGGTAACGGGTCTTATGGAATGAGATTTTCCATGTCGGTGTGAATGAAGTCGGCCCACGTAGCGCTTGTTTTTTCAGCAAACATAAATGTTACTTGTAGATCGGGAGTTTTGAATTACATAAGAGTTAAATATAAACAGGAGTCACTCTGAGTAGGTGCTATAGAATGAACAAACCAATAATTATTGGAGCTGCACTACTCACTCTCTTCGTAGCGTCATCATTTGCTCCATTCGCTGCTGCACAGTACGCAGGTGTAGGGGGCGGTGGTCATATTACTCTAGAAGAGCAGTTGAAGCTAGCGCGAGCAAGAATAGCTGATGTACAAGCAAATCCACATGCTGGATCTGGTACGCCATACCTTGACGCTAACGGTGTCATTGGTGCAACCATAATCTCTGGCTCAATATTCGGCGGAATATTCATTGCTTTTGTCATAAGAGCAAAACAAGTGGAAAAAGCAAGAAAACAGCACTAGATCTCTCTTTTTCTTATTTTATTATTTATTACTAGATCCCATCTTACTCCCATAATACAGAAATGTATATATCGTACATAAATTGTTTTGAATAATGATGAGCGCGATATTCATGCTCGTAGGTATGCTGTCTAACTTTGCAGGTCAGATAGGTCCAAACTATGACCCGCTTTTTTACGATGTCATGACCTACATATTTGCAACTATGATGTTCGCAGTATTCCTACTCGGCGTCATTGCTTTCTGGCTCAGAGCACACGGATTGGGACAAGGAGCTGTCCGAGAAAGATGGGTCTCCGAACTCGATAAACACTTTGAGAGAGAAGGCATTGGTCTGATACCAGACAACGGCAAATACTGGTAGGATTCCATCCTTTTTCCTTCTTTTTATTAACACAGTTATCGTAAGATTACGATGATTCTAGCTAGGTGGAGTAAAGCTTGGGGCCACTTCACTGTTCTTTGAGACAAATTCAGCTTTGTAATGTGCACCATCCTGTAAGATAGTATGTATGAAATCAGGCGACTCTACGCCATTGACATAGATCTTAGACTGTTTATCATCCATACTGTGCAAATCAAACCCCATTAGCCACAAGAAATGACCCACCTCAAATGGATATTCCTTTGTCCATGCTGCATGGATTACCCCATTATCTGATAGGGTATACATTGACCGTTGACAGCCTTTTATGATGCCAACATTAGCAGGTATGTTTTGTTTTACTCCGTCTACATAAATCTCCAAAGTGGCAGATATTTGGTATGTTATATCTTGGCCATTTATGCACTGATAAAGAGGATCATCTGCTTTTACTATCTTTTGTACTACTAGGGTATTGATTAGTGCTACTCCGATTCCTATGGCAGCCGTAATTGCAAGATACCTCAGGGTTTTCTTTCTTTTTGAAGGATCCCCCATTCCGGGCCAGATCATGAGCTTGCTTGGATTAATCGGGTTATATACATTGACATCATGTCTATCAACATACGGTCAACCGTCCAAGACTTGTTAGGTCATACTTATTTTGTCTGTAGAATTCACTTGAATCCTCCCACATGCCAAGATATGCAAATCATTTAATAGAAAAATGAGGCGACAGTACAAGAATCTCAGTTACATCAATCGTTATCATGAGATACTATCATACAAAAGACAATAAGATTTTGCGGGATCTGGGATCATTTAATAAAAATTCGTGCTTTATTGAACAACTCTGAATCTAGTTGTTAATTTTATAATTTTTGATATCTTGTATGACTTAGTTGATTATTCGTGGCAGCCAGTATTGAAAAATTTATGACACTCAACGAATTTTGTAGTCGACAAAGCAAAAATTTGTTATTAGCCATAAATTGGACAGAACTATAAATCTTGTATTATGCAATTAACTAATTTTATGAAAATATATAAAAGAAATTTAGAGTGAAGGCTCGCCGCGCTTCTTAGTTCCAACATCTATGGCATCGTCTACATTGTAGATGAATATCTTACCTTCTCCTGACATCCCAGTACTTGCATGAGATGTTATAGCATCGACGACCTTGTCTACCATATTATCATGTACCACAACATAGATGTTCACGTTCACATTGTAGGCAGATTGGAAGCGTCCGCTTCTTCCGGAGGATACCATTTCTCTAGGTCTTTTTCCCCTACCTTTCGCTGTGAAGTATGTGAAGCCGCCTATATCTAGTTGCGTTAATGCACTAAAGACTGCATCCAACTTGTCTTCTGGAATTACAGCTTCTATTTTTTTCATATCTAGATTCATTGCAACTATGAAATACTTTTATTAAAATCGTTGCTTAGAAGTATACTGAAGAAGAAATAATATCATAAAAAAATGATTTTAGGATAAAATACCTTTTATAGAACAAAACCCCCACTTTCAAAGAATGACCGAATCTAAAATCAAGAAGGTTCGAATAGTAGAAAAAGTTCAAGAAAAGCTCAAGCAAGGAATAGATAATTACAGAGCAGCAGGTGACGCAGCACCAAAATTTGATGTCTATGATGTGATAGAAGAAGTGTTTGCAGCAATTAATCCAACAATAGCTGACGAAGGTAAAGTAACAGTAGATGAGGTCAGCGGTTGTCTGCGAGCTTCATATCTGGATAGAAAGGATCCATCTGAAAAAACTCATAAACAAATGCTGTCAAAAATTATGCAAAAGAGCGCATTGAGTATTATGGAAAAGCCAATAGAAGGGCAACTTGATGCTGGCTCGGGCGTAAAACTAGTTGGCAGAGCAGAACGAGTTGAGGATGATGTAGCAATGGTGTTCAAGACAGTAGAGGAATTACCAGAAATGCCATATGCCGAGCACTTCATACAACTGAATTCCTATCTGCACATGTTTAACAAACCAGAAGGGGTGATTGTTTACTTTGACAAGGAAGGAAATGAGATGGAATTTCAAGTTCCAAAAAGTGATAGGCTAATAGGTGAAACAAAACGCAGAGCTCGCATATTGAACACACTGTTGAAAAATAATGTAGCTCCTATGATCGAACCGTCGGAGAGATGCCTTGAGTGTCCTCATAATGAAAAATGTTACTATGCATCTGAGGACAAGGTAAAGTGGGGATTCTGGGCTCGTGGAAAATGGCGCGAACTTAAACCCAAAGATGGCATCTTATAACTACAATTTTTTTATTAATTTTCTTTTATAAAATTCCAATAATTGTATTAGATTTTTCGTCTCTACTCACAACTGCGTCCTCTGGAATCCATTCATATGGAGTTACCAGATATTTTTTACCGCCGATTGTTAGTGTGATATACTTGTATCTTGCAACCATGTGCCGTTCTGCATAAGTTAGTAATGCGGATAGCGGAATAAATCGCAAGCCTGGCTCCAGAATCATTTTTATGTTATCATCATATTTCCATACTGGATAAGGGAGCTCATCAGAATATTTTGGCTTGAAAAAATTAGGTTTAATTGCTATTGCAAGACAAAAAGATAATGTGAGTATTCCAGCAATAAAGTATTCATCTGCAATAGAATTTGGAGAAATCACAGCAGCGTGTTTTATTCCATATCCTAATCGATTAGCTACATATGGGCTTGCCAGTTGTATTGTTGCATTTGTAGTATGAAAGAAGATCATTCCACCATAGGTCATCATAGCTCCTACGAGCGAAAGGAATGTACACGCGATATTTCTCCAAAAAATACTGATGACAAATAATGTGAGAATTAGTATGACTAAAAATTCTGTTTGTTGTCTTGTAGAAGGATTGGTCTGTGACACGAAATTGAGAATAATTTGTAGAACAAAAACTGAGACCAAAATCAGAATACTAATCGTGAGCCAAAAATGGTTTCTATGTTGAAACCAATCTTGAGCTTTTTCAATGAAAAACCATCTATCTTCAATATACTGTTTATTTCCCACAGATGTAATTATGCAGAGTAGAAATTATGTACTTCTATAGTTTACTTTAACAACATTAACTTTCTATATTCTTAAGGAAAACGCGAGTTTTATACGGCTTTGGCACGTCTTTGTGATAATATAATGCCTTAATCCCATGCTCAAAAGTCATTATCTTGATTGAATCTGTTGGTTGTAAGGTATTGTCAGTTTCTTTAAGATATTGGTATATCTCTCTTTCAGACATGCTGAGAATTTCACCTATCGTTTTTCTGCTTGGTTTCAATATGTAAAAAATCCAACTCCAGTATATAATGTATATTTCCAAGCTTTACTGTGATTAATAAAAATATGATTCGGACAGGTCTAATGTTAAATACAGTAAATGATTTTAAACGTTTGAATGGTAGATTCTAAAATAGATTGGTTTGATGATTTCTTGGGGCTTGGATATCACATGTATGATGTTAGACCTACTGTTTTCTTGATATTTAATGGAAGGAAAAAGATTGGTACCGCTTGGAACAAAATTATAAAATATTTTCCAGATGATGAGATAAAAATTAGATTTATAGAAAAAGAATCTAACTATGAATTTGTTCTTTACTGTCAATCGCGCATATTGTCAACCATCTGGGTTTTTTTAAAATCTCTCAAGGTTTCAGAACATTATAAACAATTCAAAGAAGATTACGAGGGAGCTGCTAATCTAAAGCTTGCACTGTATATTCCAAAAAAAGATACGTATGAACTTGAAATATTCAAATATGTGAAAAGAATTACAGATCTCAAGTTTCTGACGGAATCTGAGGTAGAACAAGATTTCATACTGGCAAGGTCAGTTGAGAATCTTCATAGGCCAAAGAATATTGATGACACTGATTTGAAATAGATTCTAATCGATTTACATGTGCGATTTTAACAAGGTTACCCAATCTGTCCAATCCAAACTATAATACATCAATGGCTGTCGCTGTGGATAGCTTATCACTGATTTTGTTATTGCAAAATCATATTTTTTTATCTTGTTTTTTTCATCCTTGAATGTTATTCTTAGAAAATTTACTTTCCTTATTGTAACACTTTCTACATTTACTAAGGAATTTAATGGAATTATCTGACTCTTGGAATTCTTTGATATATCCTCATCTAGATCCGCCTCGGAATAATTGGCAAGTTTTGTTACTATGGCCTTGTCACCTCCGAAATATTTTTCTCTTTCATTAGACATGAGTTGCAAGAATCTTGGTACAAAGATTATGTTTTTGTTTGTTAATGCAAAAACGCCTTCCTTACTTTTATGAAAGAAACCTGATAATCCATGAGCAATATCCCAAATCTTAGGAAGCGAAGCTATGATGTATTCCTCGTCCTCTAAATTAACTCTCACTGAAATAAACCATGTCGGTATTGGTAAATCAATCTATCTTGTTTATATTGAAATATTAAAAATAACGCGGATTTTATGGATGGCCTTCGCCTTCAAATGTCATTCCATAAGTTCCAACATGCTTACCTTCTCTGATCCTCTTGTATCTATATGCTCTTTCGCCAAAGTAAATGGCAATAGTCATTCCAAGAGTAACCGCAGTTGCAATGAATATATTTATGCCTGCTTCTGCCATGGCAAACATACTATTTAGCTTGTATAATAATTTTTTTTAAGATTTTTTGAAATTTTATGATACCATACTTACGATCAAAAAGCCAGTCAGTTCTGTATTGTATCATAAAAAGAATTTTCTAAGATAAAATACCTTTTATAGACGGCAACCTTCTCTACGAAAAGATGTCGGAAACAATCTCGAGAACGCCATTACAGATAATATCTAAGCACAAGTGGCCGCTCGTTTTTGCCCTAGCAGCTTTGGTTGTTACAATGTCGGGACTCACTGCAATACAAGACGCAAATGCGCAATTTGGTCCAATAAACAAACTAGCTAATCCACAAATGACACATGAAATTCACTGTGGTCAACCAATGACACCACCAGGTAACGGAACATTTGGTGGTAGTGAAGCACCATGTATTGATACAGGCGACACGACATTCATGTACGCAGCAGCCGTGTTCGTCATGATTATGACTCCGGGAGGCGTCGGTTTCTTGTACGGTGGTTTATCACGAAGAAAACACGCACTCATGGTAATCTTACAAAACTTCATGGTATACGCAATTGTGAGTGTCCAGTGGGTCATTTGGGGCTACTCTATAATGTTTGGTCCATCTGCAGATCCATATGGTTTCATTGGAAACTTGGATTGGGTTGGACTGAATAATGTCTTCCATAATGCACCAGCTGATGTTTATGCACCAACGATTCCACATTTGGCATATGTGATGTTCCAGCTCATGTTCGCAGCCATCACACCTGCACTGGCAATAGCAGGATACGCTGATAGAGTTAAGATGAGTGCATTCCTAATACACATAGTACTGTGGACCACATTTGTCTATGACTTTGTGGGACATGCGAACTGGTCACTTGGAAGCCAAGGCACCGCAGTAGGTTGGCTTGCCAACATTGGAACTGAAGACTTTGCAGGAGGGACAGTCATCCACATAACATCAGGTTTTGCTGGACTGGCTGCAGCAATGTTCCTTGGAAGGAGAATAGGTTATGGGAAGGCCCCATTTGAACCTCATTCGATTCCACTGATCATGTTAGGCGCTGTACTGCTCTGGTTTGGTTGGTTCGGTTTCAACCCAGGAAGTGCAGGATTTGCGGGCTTTCTTGAAACTCAGGCTTTCCAAAACACAAACCTTGCAACAGCTGTTGCAGCAATTTGGTGGATGTTTTTGGCTTGGGCTCACACAGGAAAAGCGAGTGCGATTGGCGCTGCTAACGGGGCAGTAGCAGGACTTGTAGCAATTACCCCTGCGTCAGGATTCATTGGAACGTGGGCATCCATAATTGTAGGCTTTGCTTGCGCGACAGTCTGCTTTTACTGTGTTCTAATCAAGAACAGGAAAAGAATAGATGATGCACTAGACACATGGGGTGTACACGGAATGGGCGGTGTAGTTGGTGCTCTTTTAACAGGTGCATTCAGCGAAACGCGAATCAATCCGTATGGTCACAACGGGCTATTCTTTGGAAATCCAATGCAGTTTGTGATAAACTGTGAGGGAGCAGGCTTTGGAGCAGCATGGTCGTTTGGTATAACTTACATCATATGGAGAATACAAGACGCGATTTGGCCTGGCGGTGTAAGGGTAACACCAAAAGAAGAAGAAATAGGCTTAGACTTGTCGCAAGTCGGAGAAAGGGCATACTCACAGTTTGCGGAGTAGCGCTTTCAAGAACCCCTTATTTTTCTGTTTATTCTTACTGCATAACCAAAATATGGTGTAAAATGAGATGAGTTTGTATTGATTTCAGAAACGGTAAAAAGTGGGGGGCTTAGACTCAAACGATGGTAGATAGATGGCTTGCATTTTGCCTATTGCAGTTTGTAAGTGCAGTATTAGGATTTTTATGGGGATTTTATGTGCGAAGTCCGCTCTTCTTATACATAGGAGGATTTTTTTTCTCACTTGGCGTATTTGCTATAACGCGATGGGGATATGATAGATGGAAGGCAAAACAAAAACCAAGGCGACGCAAATAAAAATTAATTTTTATTATCATTTTAAAATCATCTTTTTAAAATAAATTTTTTTACAGATTAGGTTTGTTTATATCGATCACTACTACGAGTACTCTTGATATTATTTGTCTAAAGACGGAACAACTCGTTTGACCAGAAAACGAAGATATGTACTTTTTGCAGTTATTACGGCATTAGGAGTAACATTCGCATTTTATAATTCACTGAATAGCTTCCATTACTCACATTCAAAAGAATGGAATTTTGATTCATATCAAAATAATACCACGCCTGAAGATTTTATCTCATTTCAATCTAATTCTTTACCTGAATTATGGGTGGTAAAGACCGACAGTTCAGCACCGTCACAACCTAATGTGCTGGCAGCGTTGCCTGCGGAGAACAGTACCGGGTATCACATACAAGTGATGCCAGACTCTCCTACTACATCTGATGCCAAAATAAGCGTAAAATTCATGATATTGCCAGGCCGTGAGGTAGAACAGGCAGGTCTAATAGTCCGCTTTATAGACCCGCATCACTATTTTGTTTTGATAGCAGACCCGATAAATAGTAGGATCTCATTATGTAAATCTACCACTCAATTCCTAATTTGTAACTATGAAACTCGGGCCCAGCTTAGTACTGGAATATGGTATACTTTGGAAGCCACCATATCATCACAAGGAATTGGTGGTTGGTTGGATGGCAAAGAGGTAATAAAGGCCAATAATAATTACTATCAAACAGGACAAATTGGATTGTGGACTAAAGGGGACACTGAAGCTTATTTTGATGACTTGCAAATCAAGTATTAACAACTGATCAATTATTCTAAACCCAAAAATTGAAAGTTTAATTAAATGATTAGTTGAAACTAAAATATGCTGTTTGGTATTTTTGCTGTGCACAGTCCAGAGTCATGCCCATTAAACAATGTGAGGAGTAAGAGAATTTTTCTGGAAATTCAAAATAAAATGAAAGTAAACATGAAGAAATTCCACGTATCGAAGATCATAGCATTTTACATGTCAGTACTTGAACATGAATGGATAATTATCTTGGATGCCGAAAACGCGCATGATATAGAACGACTCTGCATTGCAGTTGGAATTTCGTCCATAAGTACAGTAAAAATTGTACCAATGAGTGATTTTAAAGAAACTGTAAAGCGACTGGAATCTCAAAACTGAGCACTGTGGACCTCTCATTTGCCTATATAGGCAAGGATTAGTATGACAATGATGAAAGATTTGATGTGAGTTCAAGTCATGATAATAATAACACTGGGAAAGTTAATCTTAAAAGTCAACTAATTCTGGCATTAATTCCAAGTTTTATTTCGCAGATAATTGCCTTTTACAGGATTAAGAAACTGTTTCATGGGATTATCGTGGAGGCTGTAGTTTTCTTTATTGATTTGATTATTCAACTGATAGTATCCTGGCCTGTTGGAATGCTGATAACTTTTCCTATCACAGTTGGAGTGCCTGCATATTATGTCAGAAAATGGACAATAGAGTTTAATCGTGCAAATAAAGGCTTATTCGGATAATTGCTTTGTTGAACAACTCTGAATCTAGTTGTTAATTTTATAATTTTTGATATCTTGTATGACTTAGTTGATTATTCGTGGCAGCCAGTATTGAAAAATTTATGACACTCGACGAATTTTGTAGTCGACAAAGCACGGATTGTGAAATTTTCTAGTTGGGGCTAAGAAAATGAAAAGAGAGGGGGTGATTTTTTAAATCACTTGCCAAGGTCTTGTTGCAAATGTAATCGCATAACCTACTCCAATTATTATTGATTGATATACAACGTTTGCATATGGAATTGGTTTTACGATTGGGTTGCCTGTTACGACTACTGTCTGTCCTGGACCTAGACCTGGACCGATGCTTGCTATGTTAAGCTGCGTGTGCATGTGGTATACTCCTGGCTCTAAAGCTCTGATTGTGATCTTGTATGGAATCACACTGTTTGCTGGTATGTCCATTACGTTCCCGGGTGGATCTCTTGCGACAATCTCCCATCTGTTTCCAGCGTTAGGTGAGTCACCATACACAGTGTACCAGCCTCTAAGATCTCTGTTTACGAGACTCGTAAACTTGCCAGAGTCTGTCAGAGTCTCGCCTGTTTGGACAGATTGTTTAGACCATGTCTCATCGTCTATCCTAACGAAACGGCTCTGCAGCTGTGCTTGTACACCGTGAGCTTCTGCATGTTGGAACATTTGTGCAAATGATGGTCCAACCGCTCCAAGTGCAACTATTACACCTATTGCAGCTACAATAAACTTCTTATCGACCATATCGCTTAACTAATGCAAATGACAAACAACAATGATATATGTTTTGCTCTATCTGTAGTCGATCGTGAATCGCGTGAGATAAATGATGATTAACACTGATGTTTATCATGGGTGTGCCAATTTTTTATTCTTAAATTAATTGTAATAATACATAGTTAAATTAAATATATTTTATATATCATGATTTAACATGTAAATAAATATGATAAATATTGCGATTCTTATAGCTACTACTTTAAATAAGTAAATAACAACTCTCAATACATGGCACAAATGCCGGCACTTATTCCAAAAGAAGTTGAGATCCAGAGGCTGAAGAAGATCTGGATGATCATCATCGCAATGGGATCTATTGCTGCATCCGTAGAGGTTGACAACTTTGTAGATGGCTCTCTACACCAAACATCAATCAGAGACAGTGCCTTCACACCAGCACACTGGTGGTTATACAGCCACTTTATTGCTCTACCATTAGGTTGGGCTTCAGTAGCAATGTATGACAGAAAGGTACCAATTCTGAGAGGTCCAAACAACTCAATGAACACCGGTCTTAAGATGACCATTCTAGGTTATCTAGCAACAATGTTTACAATCGGTGTTAATGAGCTGTGGCACTTTTGGTATGTAGAGGAAATCTTTGCAGTTCCAAACCATTGGATGTTTAATATGGGTGTAGTCGTTGCATTCATGGGCGCACTTGCCTATGTAGTAAGAGTATATGCACGTCTTGTTGAACTTGGCGCAGAAACACCAGGTGAAAACCCATATGTTGCAGAGATGTACAAGATGGCCTTAGAGGGCAAATTGTACAGCCGATCAATCCCATAAACAAGCGCGCAACGCGCATTTTTTCTTATTTTTTAGATATACAAAATCAGTACTTTTATTCGGGAAAAACTTAAAAGCAAATGCCTTTCTAATTAATCCAAATGACCTTACCAAAAGGATTCGGTTCAGGTGGCGGCGCTTCAAGTTCTGATGTCTCCAAGATGATTGGTAGACGTATAGAAAACTACATAGGCCCAATCACAGGCATATTTATCGCCTTGTGGCTAGGCACATGGGGAGGAGTTGCCGTTGCGGTTACCTACTATCCGTGGGCATATCCACCGCCAAGTGCACATTTTGCACTGACTGTATTGACCATCATTGAGTCTATTGGATACCTATTCTGTGTTAAAGTAGCAACAGAGGGTACAGACAAGGCAAAGACATACAATGGTCTTATTGCAGGTGTGATAGGAGCACTTGCGATCGCAACAATATTGACAGACTGCTTCTTCTTTGGCGGATAGAAGAACTATTTCTCCTTTTTTATTAAACATGTCCTAGCAGATGCTCTGTAATCTTGATCTCATGCATCATAAAATTTTATATACATCACATATGCCATTAGAAGCTAATGGTCTGGCTAAGACGATGTACTCACTACTTATTCATAGTAGTGGTGGCAGTAAACTCGACCTTGTTGACAATCAACACTGGAGACTACGAGTTCTATACCGACTGGGCATGGACATCCTATGTGATATTCACACTAGGACAGTCATTGATGCTTGCAGTTGGTGCAGCGTATTACCTTACGTTCACTGGCGTGCCAGGAACAGCAACCTACTATGCACTGATAATGACAGTGTACACGTGGATTGCAAAAGGTGCGTGGTTCTCCTTAGGATATCCGTACAGCTTTATCGTTGTACCAGTATGGATTCCGTCTGCGATATTGATGGATTTGACGTATTGGGCAACCAAGAGAAACAAGCACATGCTAATCTTGGTTGGAGGTGTGCTGTGTGGAATGTCAATGGCGATGTTTAACATGGTCAATCTATTGACAATAGATGATCCATTAGAGACTGCCTTCAAATATCCAAGGACTACATTGCCTCCATACATGACTCCTATAGAACCCCAAGTGGGCAAGTTCTATGATAGTCCTGTAGCGCTGGGTGCAGGTGCTGGCGCAGTTTTGACAGTTACTATGACTGCATTAGGCACCAAATTGACCACCTGGACTTACAGATGGATGGCAGCTTGGTCTAAATGGGACTAAAACCCCCTTTTCCTTTTACTTTATTTTGTTAGTACTGGATCCAGAGATTTCTTTTAATCTTATTTTGATTAAAAAAAACTACACAACATGTGATCTTTTCTTGCCACATTACACAAAATAAGATTTTGAAATTAGTCTATATTGAAGCAAGAATATAGATTAATTTCATCAACACCAAAACCCTTTGTAAAATGGGCCGGGGGTAAAAGACAGCTTTTACCTGTCATTGCAAATCATATCCCAAAGTTTGAGCGGTATTTTGAACCATTTTTGGGTGGGGGGGCAGTATTCTTTAGCTTGATTTCTCAAGACAGAGATGTCAAATGGTTTGTATCTGATTTGAACTCTGATCTGGTCTTGTCTTATGTTACGGTAAGAGATAGGGTAAAAGAATTGATCCACGCCCTGGAGTTGCACTCTGTAAATTATTTCAAGAATCCAAGTTCGTATTATTACAAGATTCGCGAGAGTAATCCAAAAGGTGAGATTGATAAGGTGTCAAAACTTATCTTTCTCAATAAAACATGTTTTAATGGACTATATCGTGTAAACAGCAAGGGAAAATTTAACGTGCCTCTTGGCAAGTACATAAATCCAAATATCATAAATAAAGAAAGCCTTCTTGCAGTAAGCGAGACCCTTCAATCAAAAGAGGTGTCAATCAAATGTCAGGATTTTGAAAGAGCTCTCAAAAATGCGGTCAGTGGTGACTTTGTCTATATGGATCCTCCCTATCACCCAGTAAGCGAAACTGCAAGTTTTACAAGCTACACAGAAGGAGATTTTGATTATAAAGACCAAGAAAGACTATGTGCTAAATTCAAGGCTCTTGACAGAAAGGGTGTAAGGGTGTTATTATCCAACTCAAAATCTCCTGAAATATTAGATCTATTCGAAGAATTTTCGGATGGAATCATAGAGATAAATGCGAATCGATTTATAAACTCCATATCGAAGAAAAGAACCGGTCACACTGAACTTTTGATCAAGAATTACTGAGTTCTTGGCAACTATCATCAGATAAAGTAAAATCCAAGATGCTTTAGACTTGATAAGTGTGAGCAATACAGAAAAAGGAAACCTCTTACGACTTGCTGAATCTGTAAGTGTGGATCTACTGGAGGAAAAAAAATCACTGCATGATATATTGTTAACTTGTAGACAGATAAGCAAAACACTTCGGGTTTCTGATGAGAATTATTGGATAGAACTTGAACTCAATGGCTATCTGGTTAGATACAAGACTAGAGATCAACTTTATGATAATTTGCCAAACTACAGAAAAACTGATTGGATGTTCTATGATCTATATGGTAATATGATATCTCTACCGTCTGATATAACTGATCTTTTTGGTAAATCAACTGTGTATCACTCTGTGTTAGATCTAGAAAATAGTAATCAGATCATTATAGGCAATCAGTTTTTCGAAAAATTCAATAAATTTATCGCTGATCATGGAATGGATTATGTGTCAAAAACTGTAAGAATACACGAGGCGAGAGTTTCAAAAAATGAAATAAATCAGGTGTTAACAGGATTGAAGCTCAGAATTCAGGAATTTCTCGATGTTGTCATATCAATTCTTGAATTTGATTGATAATACAATATGATCTATTTAAAAATAAAAAATTGTTCATTTTATTTTGTGATTTAAAATAAAGATTCAAAAAACACTAGAAGCTTCGAACGGGATTCGATCCCGCGACCTTTACCTTACCAAGGTAACGCTCTACCAGGCTGAGCTATCGAAGCATGACATGCTCGACCTTGTGAATCCTTATTAATCTTACTTGGTTTTAAAAATTTTTTTCATAAAACATTTAATTTCTCCAAACTTGTGGTAATAAAACGCAGGAGTCGCCGAGCCTGGCCAAAGAAGGCATGGCCTTTGGACGCGCGGGACTTAAGATCATAAAAATGGGTGATCCCGTCTCTTAGGGGTTCGTGGGTTCAAATCCCACCTCCTGCATTTTTTATCTCTGGTGCTTTATTCCTCTAGCATTTAGAACTTCGTATACTTCAGAAAGTGAAAATACAAACCCTACATGGACGCAATTTTTCTCTTCACACAATAAACAATAAAGTTCGCCATTCTGGACTGCAACTTCTGCAATTCTATTTTTGATGTTGTCTTTTACTACTACTCTATTATCATCGGCAGATATTTTTTCTAACTTGGGAGCAAATCTTGCAAAGGTTTCATCCTTTTGCATCCTATCTTCCATCATGAATGTTATGTACCCTGCGAAGCTATTGACGCCCTTCATTGCAAGTTCATGTCTGTTCTTCTTGTAGATATCATGGAATCTGTTGTAGACTTCTTCTGAAACTGTTATGGATTTGAAACCTGCTTTTGGCAAATTATGTACCTATACCGTACTTTAAAGTACTAATATTTAACATTTCTGAACACAAACAACGTAACTTGGGGTTAGCTTCAAGTCAATTAGGGCACAAACGAAGATCCTATTTTTCAAATTAGTAAATACATGAAACTTGTTTAAATCTGGAAATGTCATTAATTAAGAAACCGACACGCTCATTTATCTTGAGATCAGTGTGTTGGCTTTACATTTGTTTCCACAATTGTTAGATGAAAAAGGCATATTTTCGATCAAACTTTTAAGTATTTAGTATTAATGATGCGCTGTTTTTATTTACTTTTTACGCATTTATGATATCAACAGTGCGCTTGTGCTTCACGCATACCACACCATCGCACTTGGACCATCAGACCATACCAAAGTACCTGTCAGCAGATGCCTCAAAATTGGGCATCTGCTGAATTTTAGTAATTCTATATACTGGAGAATCAGATCAGAAATCTAGTGACACGAGGATACAATCCAGAAGAAATAAGGGAGAAATTAATTGATGTTCTAAGTAAATCAAAAACCGGTCTTACTGGCACAGAGATATCAAAAAAACTTCACGTCAGCCGAGTAACAATGTCCAAATATCTTCAAGTTTTTGCGGCAGAGAGTTTAATCAAACAAAAAAATATTGGTAGCATAAATTTATGGTTTATTGAAAAAGGTGTAGACCAGCTAAATTTTCCAGCAGATCTTTTTCAGGTAAAGAATAGATACTTGGAATATGTGTTGTCTGCTGCAAGTTATGAAGCACACAATCTCATAAGAACATCACTGCACTCGGGAGCAAATCCATCTAAACTGGTAAATGAAGTTATCGTATATGCCATAGACGCCGTAGCTAATTCCTATGAGAATGGGAAGATAGGAAAATCAGAAAAGAATTTACTCGACGAAATAATATCGTCATCAATATATTTAATTCGATTGTCAGAAAAAGAGATAGACCCAAAAAAGAATATAGTCCTCATTTCAACCGATTATCAAAACTACCTTCTTGCACAAGCTGCTTCATCTATATTTCAGACTGAGGAATGGAAAGTGTCGTTTTTGGGAGATATGTCTTCTGCAATAGACGTATTATTTGATATAGATTTACAGAGATTTCTTAACAAAGTATGGATCAAAAGAGAGGGAATAATGATTGTTGTCATATTTTCTTCCACAGAGAGGACGATCAAGTTCTTTTCTCAAGCAGTTGACGCAAGCAAGGAAAAATTTGGCAAAAATCTCTATCTTGCGTTATGTAGCAAAATTGCAAAAAAATCGAAGGTTACAGCAGATTTTGCCTCAGACGACTTGGAAATATTGTTACAATGGTCTCAGACCATTTTTGAAAGTTCTCAAAATCAATGAGACAGTATTTTTAGTATCTTAAATGGAATATCTGAGAAATTAACTCCTTTCTCAGCAGACAATAACAGGACGTTATCTTTGACAGGAAAACTCATGATTATTATTTTCTCTCTATATGACATGGCAAATTGTACTGGTCCTAATACCTTGTCAAACTCGCGCCTCATTTTTGCTCTAAGAACCAGTTCCATATACAGCATTTCGTCATCTCTAGAATCCTCAAGAGATTTGAGTCCATCTCTCATTCCTCCTGCAAACAATCTGCCTTTTTCATTTATTATGCCAGCAAATCTTATCTTGGGATCAAGCTCCATTACATTTTTGCATATTTTTTCATAATTCATGACTTGTCACACTGTTTCCAAAATAATGTATCCATGGATTGATTCCTACCAACAATGATGATATATAATTTACAACTATTTATCGAGATCTCTTACACAAATATATTTTAAAAATAGTTAAAACAAAAAAGGCCTTAATGGAGATGCCACTGCAGATTGATTTTTGTTTCACCTCGTATGCATGTTCTAGTATCTCTTGTCTCCAGTACATCTAGGCACTAATCCTGTCACTGATATCGTGAAATGACCATGCTTTTGTATTTGTAGTATAACCTGATTCAAAGGAGAACGGATGTTCTTTTTTGTTATACTTTCTCAGATAGTATATAGATCCCAATGATAAGTAGCAGGGAAGGGAGAAAAACTGCATATCATATCGGTATTTGGCAAGAATAAGGAGATAGGGTGAGATTTTTCTATTTGTACTCTCATATGAGATTACGCCATAGGTTACTATAACGGAATAGTCAATTTTTAGGTGGCTTTTTTTGGGCCTGCACTGTCTAATAAGTAAGCTTGACACATGATTTACTGATCTGATGCTAAAAATTGATAATAGAATATTGATAATTGTAGCCATTATCATATTGGCGTCATTTACATATGCTGCAACTCTTATGCACAATTCAGGATTGTTTGTTGCTTCTTTAGCTGTTGTTTTACTTGGAGCATGGTTTCTCTTTATGAGTTTGTGCGTAATGATATGTGACAGAGTTCTGGCATGAATCACATGTAGTTAACAACACTCCATTTTTACAAGATAGATCCTTCTTGTCTAAGATATATGCGCGTATGCACTCGAATCATTTTAAGAAGGTCTGGGCCGAATGGGATTCGAACCCACGACCTTTCGATATCTGAATAACTTTATCAGTCGAACGCTCCAGCCAAGCTGAGCTATCGGCCCAAGAAATTTTCCGATTCAACTGCAATTTAAGTCTGCTGGCTTTTCCACTTGATAGAACAACCCATAGATGGCTCAAAGTCCTTTTCTATCTTTTTTCCTACCAACAATTTATCTACATTAGAAATCATTGTCTTCTCTGTAGGGGTGTCCTCTGGTTTCATCGCATTGTCTATTCTTCCATGGAAAACCAGTCTTCTATTACTGTCAAAGAGGAACGGATCAGGAGTACAAACAGCGCCATATCGCTTTGCCACTTCTTGAGTCTCATCTATTAGATATGTAAATTTTATACTTCTTTCTTTTGTAAATTTCTTCATGTTGTCAAAACTGTCATCAGGATAATCTGTTGGGTTATTGCTGTTTATCCCTATCATTGCTAATTTACCCTTGAACTTTTCAGAAATCTCATTCATTGCAGTAACTTTGGCTTGCACGTATGGACAATGATTACACATGAAAATAACTAGTAATGCTGGATATTCATTGAATTCTGATAAAGAGTGGTTTTTGTCATCAGTTCCAAGTAGATTAAACTCTGGGGCCTTGTCACCTGATTTTAAAACGATCTCGGATTTGAGTAAGACCACTATAATTTTGATATGTTATATCAATAAAATCTTTACCACCTAAAAGGAACAATTAAAATCCACACACCTTTCAACCCATACGATGGGCTGGTAGTTCAGCGGTAGAATACCCGCCTTGCACGCGGGGGGTCTGGGGTTCAAATCCCCACCAGTCCACTCCTTACGAGGGTTACACATCTCGCTTTCCGGTCCCGAAATTCTCAAATACTGCCTTTTCTCCGGGCAAATTTCCGACAAATCGCCAACCTTGCGCGATCATTTTTTCGGCCTGATCAATTCCCGCAACAATCTGAACTGGCTGCTGTTGCGGTGTCATTGAATTTTTTGCCATTGCCTCTTTTTCATGCATTTCAAGACTTTGTTTTTCAGTATGCAGCTCAAGGTCTAGAAATTCCTGACTTCGCTTGAAAGCACTTTTCATTTCGCTTACAAGATTATCTGGAAGCATTCTCTTGTTTGTCGTGTATCTTGCTTCCGTACTATCTCATGTCCAATTGGGAATGCTCTGACATGACCGGAACCAAAACAGACTATCTTGAAATCTCAGTTAATTTTTAGCGATCAATTGGAACAAAAATGTAATCTAGTTTTAAAACTAGTATCCACGTTTCCCAAGCCAATCTGACACAATTTTATTTGCAAGTTCATTTGGGTGCAGATCTTGTTGGTGTGATTGTACCACTAGTCCACGTGTCTTTCTCTTTGATAACCTTAATGAAACATTCTGTTGCAATGCCAAAGATCTTGCCTTTTTCATTATCTTTTTGTGGGATAAGTTAGGACTATATCCTAAAACCTTGAGATATCGCTTTTTTACTTGTGGTTCAAGTCCTGATATCTGATATGCGATTCTAACTGCCTTTGAGACATCTGGTATGATTTGATGCAGTTTTGTTGCACTGTCTCTTGAGATTGTCTTTGGTACCAGTTCTTTTATCTTGTCTGGTACTCCTGCAAAACCGTGGTATTTCTGAAATGTTGACATTGAAAGTCCCAATGACTGTGCAGCCTTTGACTTGCCCATCTGTTCTGCCAAAAACGCACATGAATCTGCCATATCCTTTACGCTCATATTTTTACGGTGAATATTTTCAATAACAGACGCAGCCTTGGCATCTGGGATATCATACTCTGTTTTTCTTGTCAAAACCAAAACAGGTATCTTTTTTGCGCCCAGTCTTTTCAGTGCAGCAAGTCTTCGTTGCCCTGACATCAAAAGGTACAAGTTCCCCTCTTTTTGCACCATTGGGGGATTTTGCAGTCCCTCAGTTTTGATTGATTTTGCCAATTCTGAAATTCCTTCCCTATCCAGTTTTCTTGCCTGAGCCTCTTTCCAAACCTGAATCTGTTTTATTGGAATCTCCTTTAAACGATAGGAAACCTTTGATGCATATCTTGTTTTTCTAAAAGTAAGTTTTTTAGTGATTTTCCTGACCTTCTTTTTTTTAGCCATTACCAACTATGTGGGTTAACTTAAATTTCGTAAAAAGGAGGTTGGTTGAATCCGATTCGCTTGTATGTGATGGATAATTAGGTGAGACATGGTCATAATCATCTCTGAGAAACATTGATCTTATGGTAAAAGTGTACACCATGTGAGAAGACAAGAATTGTAGTGAGTATCTCGCAACAAACACCAGCACAGCAGGAGATATGCTACAAGTACAATTTATCCACAAACCCGTGTATCCATGGAAGGACGATCTTCTGGAGGGAGATAAAAGATGATGATACTTTGTAAAGTGGATGGTCTGCGGTTATTCTATTGTAGTAAGATGATGATATCATCAGGACAAACTAGATCTGGATAATATATTGCAGGTTCTTGTAAGATTTGGGTTCACGTGTCTTAACCTATACTTTAAAAATCATTTATCAAAGAATAAAATTGTGAAGCTCAATAACTTACAAAAAACAATGATCTTATCGTCATTGATTTTTGTTGTTTACCACTTGGCTACTTTGCCAGTTTTCGGACAAGAAATAGATCTTACAGGTATTCAAACAAATCCTTCGCATGTTCATGTTGGAGATTCTTTTCAAATTAATGCAACTATAATAAACGATTCCCCCGGTATCATCTACTTTAATGGTGGATGTCAGTCCCCACTTTCTGTAATCTTTGACAAGAATGTAGCTGTAGGTCACGCAATGGATTGTTTTGCAATATTCAAAACCGATCTTAAGCCAGGAGAGAACGCTACGATAGTTGGACCTAGCCAAGACAATTCGTATACTGCAAACTTGTCTGGCATTACAAATGCAGATGTGATATTCTCATACCAGACCAAAAATAAATCTGAAAATACCATTTCAAAATCGTTTACTTTTGATATATTTAAAAGAACATCCATTCCAGAATTTCCTTCCATTTCTGTATTGATATTTACAATAGCTACGATGTCATCTATAGCTGTGATGGTTTCAAGGAAAGATCATGATTTGTTTAAACTCTAGATGTTGACGATAAGCGCATCATATTCTAGGAAATTCTATGCTCTTGCAAAAAATGTCTACAATTTGCAAGTAATCTTTTTAAGTATCATGTGTAAAAACGAGATAGATGAATAGAACAATTCTATGTAGCTTTATTATAGTGGCATTATTACTTACCTCAAGTCTTGCCGTTCCTGGGGCATTTGCCAGTAAGGGTCCACGTGACATAGTTGCACACCCGCCAATTCACATCAAAAGATTTTCTGGAATATCGCCTTCAGGCTATGGCCCACAAACTATCTGGACTGCGTATGGTTTCAATAATCTAGGCTGTACACATACTACCACAACAGATTGGACTGATCCAAGTCTCTGTGGACATGATCAAACGATTGCAATTGTAGATGCATACGATGATCCAAACATTGCAAGTGACCTTCAAACATTTGACAGCCAATATGGTCTACCTTCTTGTCCTGCAGGTTCTTGTTTTGTAAAGGTAGAACCACAAGGAACCCCTAAGACAAATTCTGGTTGGGCATTAGAAATATCACTTGATGTAGAATGGGCTCATTCCATTGCACCTGGTGCTAAGATTATCCTTATTGAAGCAGCGAACAGCAATCTTGGCAATCTTCTCAGTGCGGTAGATACCGCTGTAGGACAAGGTGCCCAACAAGTTTCTATGAGCTGGGGTGGTTCAGAATTTTCGTCCGAGTCTAGTTATGATTATCATTTCAATAGTGCCACAACTAGCTTCTTTGCATCATCTGGAGATAGCGGCAGTGGTATAGAATATCCAGCGGCATCTCCTTATGTCATATCTGTCGGTGGTACCACACTTAATGTCGACAGCTCCGGCAATTACGTTAGTGAATCTGCATGGAGCGGCAGCGGCGGTGGGGTGAGCGCATATGAATTAAAACCAAGCTATCAGAATAATTTCCAACCATATGCTGGAAGGGCAATACCTGATGTAGCTTATGATGGCGATCCAAACACAGGTGTAGCTGTTTACGATAGTGTTCCATACTTTGGTCAAAGCGGTTGGTTCGAAGTTGGTGGAACCAGTGTTGGTGCACCACAATGGGCAGGCATATCTGCAATAGCAAATAGCGGGAACGCAAAACTCGCGTCAGCATCATTTGGAACAAGTAGCGCTTTTTATGGTGCTGCCTCTGGAGCTGAATCAAGCCCTCAAACTCTTCCATATATTACCAATTATCATGATATTACAACGGGAAGCAACGGAAACTGTGGTTCAATTTGCAATGCAGGACCAGGTTATGATGAAGTAACTGGCGTTGGAAGCCCACAGTCAAATAATCTCATTCCTTATATCACTCCAACTCCTATTCCTGACTTTACAATTTCCTCAAACCCATCCTCACTGACAGTTAATGCAGGAGGTTCCGGCAGTTCAACAATGACAATATCATCAATTAACGGATTTTCTGGAACTGTGAACCTTGCAGTTACTTCACCCTCGGCACTAACTGCCACACTGTCAACATCATCAGTTTCAGTTTCATCAACGAATCCGGGCTCTGCTACACTTACCATATCAGCTGCTAGCAATGCTGGAGGCACATATTCAGTTGCAGTAACTGGCACAAGTGGCACATTGACTCATTCAACAACAGTTACTGTCACAGTTCCAACTGTTCCATCTTCACCGCAAAACTTGGTGGCTACTGCAGGCAATAACCAAGTATCATTAACGTGGAATCCACCTGCATCTGACGGCGGTTCTCCGATCACTGGCTATAATGTATACCGTAACGGTACAGAGATTGCTACGAACATAGCATCTACTAGTTACACTGATACCGGACTAACAAACGGCGATACTGATACCTATCAAGTAACCGCAGTTAATGCGGTTGGCCAATCCCAACCATCAAACAGCGCATCTGCCACACCTGTAGCAACGCCAACTCTTAATGTCGTAGTTACAACAGACAAGGCTTCATACCAGCAAGGGTCTCAGGCACACATCACTGTTACCGTTACTGGCCCAGCTCCAATTAGTGGCGCATCAGTGACGTTGACAGTAACGACCTCAAGTGGTGGAACCTCGCAAGGAACTGGCACAACAAACTCCAACGGGCAAGTGACCTTTACCTATCATATTCTAAAACATGCTTCACTTGGTACATACACGGCAAGCGCTACTGCAACTAAATCAGGATACATATCAGGTAGCGGCTCGACAACATTTAGTGTAACCTAAAAAGAAGCAGTTTTCATCTGTGTTTGTGTCCTGGCTCAAGCTGTTTGATAATCATGCTGTCATGTTAATTCTTACGCATGATTTTTCTTAATTCTAATGAAAATTCCTAATAACATCATCAACTCGGAAAAATGAGTATGAATTTGAGGCGTATGTATTTGCGAATCTTTAGACTTGCGTGAATTTTTACCCGCTCAATCCTTGGTGAAATGAGGAATCTTTTTGTCTGTACTTTGCCCATGCATTATTGATAGTGAAAACTAGGCGCTTGCCAAGGATCTGTTCCAACCACAACGGAAGCAAAAACTTTCTATCTGGGGAAAAATAACGATAATATTTTTCATTATCTAATTCTTTGTTATCCAGTACATTCCTTGCGGCGAAATCTCCACAAAAAGTAGCCCATGGCAGTCCGACACATCCTAATACAAAATGTATCCAAGGATGAGCAGGATCTCTAAGTACAGTTGGAATAAGATCTCTAGTCATATCGATCCTTCCCTCCCAATATTGTACAAATCTAAGATCTCTGATAGACGGAATTTTTTCCTTCAGGTTGGTTATAACACGATTAATGATGCGAGGTGTCGTTGTGTCATTCTTTGCATAGGTTGTCAAAAGATCTCCACCACCAACCAAGAGTCGGTTTCCCCCAGTGAGTCTAAAATAAGTATAAACAAGATCAGAATCCCAGCACTGAAGCGGTCCCTGTGGGAATAGTTCTGCAATGTCTTCATCTCCAAGTGGCTCGCTAATGGAGAGAAAAGTCTGTGCATGATATACTTCTTTATAGTATTTTGTTACCTCAGGCTTTGGTTTGTCAATGCAAAAAATAATCTCATCTGCCGTAACTGAACCTAGGTGAGTGTAAACAGTATGGCCGTTATACGAAATTATTTCTGATGATTCAAAAATCTCAACATTGTTATCCAACAGAACCTGTTTTATTCCCTGAGCATACAAGAGAGGGTTTACTCCGAACGTACCGGGATACCGAATTGCTCCCGAATATGCTTTTGAACCTAATACTGATGGTACTTCATCTTCGGTGTAAACTGTACTAGAATATCCGAGTTTCTTGCGTGCTTCTACTTCTTCCTGAACATCTTTCCATCCACTCGAACCCTTTCCAATGAATAGGCAGTCCTGAATTTGGAGATCACACTCAATCTTATGTTTTTTGATGTTTGATACCATGGTTTCAACGCCTCTTGCAGCTACCTCCCACAAATCCTTGGCACCCTGTTGTCCATATTTGCGCAACAATTGTGAGAGCTCAAGCTCGCTGTCAGGAGTTAGAAAGCCAGCACTCTTGCCAGTTGAACTCCCACCGCAAATATTTCTGTCTAAAAGTACAACTTTTTTTCCAGACCCTGCAAGCCTAAGAGCAGCTGCAAGACCTGCTGCCCCTGCACCAACAATCAAGACATCTGTTTTGATATGATCTTTGAGTGGTGGTCTAATCGGTCCTTTAATTCCTAAAAGCGTGGTAAACCACCAATTTTGTAAAATCATAAAATATTATCAGCCTATCATGTACGATAATCCACAGCTATTTCTATATTGTTGATTCTCATAATACATATGCTGTATTGGTTCATCATAACACCTGTTGAGATTTTGTAGGACAAATTAACTATAGTTTACAATATTTCCAATTAAAATGACAGGATAAGCAGGTATGACAATACTATAACACCAAAAATAATGATGCCTGCACTTGCAGTATAATTGATAGAACGGCTTGTAGTGTACTTACCCATCTCTATAGATTTTTCATTTTTGAGATAATTTTTCAAGGCGTATATTATCAACAAGATTCCTAATGCAATCATGCTCATGCCAAGTATTGTTGAAGAAGATTGGATTGATGTATGCAAGGAAGGTACTTGATCTTTTGTAATTATACTAAATTCCCTGAGAAACAGACTGAATCTTGCAACAACAAACCCCAAGCCTATTAGCGCTATGCATGTACGCAGCCAAGCCAAAAACGTGCGTTCATTTGCAAGATGCTGAGTGGAATGATCCGTCTTGTCTTCTGGAGCCATTTTAACTAAAAATCTAATAATGTACTTTGAATTTAGTTGTACTGATCAAATTATGATAACTACTACTGTATATGAAAATTTTCTCAAGTGCGTATGGTGGTTCAATTTTGTTAAATTTAGAACTAAACCGGATCTTGAGCAGATCCAAGTACCCTAAAATGATACCTATATGTCATTAGATTTGGATCGTAAATATTCAAACTTCATGATGGATAATATGGGTTTATGAAAAATTACATGTCATCAACTTTTGTTCTTATTGTGTAGACAAATTTTACAAAACATTACGAAATGACATAGGGCAGAAAAACCGCGCCTCTACTATGAATTTAAGCTCTCCATAACATTATTGCCAGAGATATGGTGGCAACTGATATTATGGTACAACATGTAATTATTACGATCTTTATACTTTTTTCCACGTGTTTACTATTTTCTCCCATGATAAATCTGTGAATGAACATTGTTACTTTAGTTTTGTTTGATAATATTATTTGGAAATGGAAAAGTTTAGGCTTTGACCAATAAGAAAAAATGACAACTGGCAAAGGAGCACTGAAAATCACATCTGTAGCAGTTTTATCATGAACAAATTTACTACTCTCGAAAATTTAAGAATGAGCCCAAAAATTAAACCGCGAAGTTTATGACTTGATATGATTTTGACTAAAATTAACTGTATACGTAACACTTTCCTATGTATATGGTGATCTTCATTTTTAACCGTTATTCTATTCTATAACCGGCTGAAACTGTTCTTGGACTGTACATTGAAAAATAGAGTCCATCTTATCTATCTATATCAATTATGTGGATTTGAACTAAATTAAATTCTAAATAAAAATTAGAAAGTATTCTGTTTCACCCTGATCACCTGATTATTTTACGGTGCAGAAATGTAATATGTTGACACGCCCTTAATTCAGCTGCCAGCACATGTTTTCGAATTTTCGCTAATCATAGCATTCTTTATACTATGGAACATAGTTGGCATCATTTAATGGCGTGGGATTTTGATTTTGAAATGCTGTTTTTTCTATCCATGATTACTGCAGGGGTTTTCATAGCTCCTATAGACTCCAATCCTCCATACTTTTTTGTTATAGGTGTAGTTCTTGTAGCAGTAGGAGTTGGTCTAGTATTTCGTAAAGTGAGGAAGAAATGATATCTTATTGTGGTCCTTTGAATTTTGATTCTGTTTTGAGTTTATTTGCTAACTTGCTGAATGTCTCATTGTGACTTACGTCTGTGAAATTCACAGTACCGCCTTCTTTTACTACCTGTCGTTCAAACTTTTCCTTGACTACGAAAGTTACAGATGAATAATGAATTCTGCCCTTGATCTTTTCTTGTACTGTGGTCTCAGTATCCGGAAAAGTTGTAAAATGAAACGCGATTCCGCCTGCCCAAAAAATTGTAGGTATTCCTCCTCCTGCTGATCGCGTGGTTGCAATCACCTGAGTAATCCATTCGTCAAACTTTAATTCTAATACTTCATGTATGATTAATTCTTTCCAAGGATCAATTGTTATCTCCAAATCTAGTTTCAACTCGAGTATAGTTTTATTTAAAGAAGAATGCTTTATCAGTAATGAAAAAGCATGCTATATAACGCAGAAGTGAAAACAAAGATCGCTATTTTTAATATTGACCTGAAACACTTTTTCATTCACTGTTTATGAGGAGGTACTTCTGAAAGATGGATTTAAATACTATAGCCGTATCTGAATAGCTAGGTAATTAAAAAA
This sequence comes from Nitrososphaerota archaeon, assembly GCA_027315065.1. Taxonomy (GTDB): domain Archaea; phylum Thermoproteota; class Nitrososphaeria; order Nitrososphaerales; family Nitrosopumilaceae; genus Nitrosotalea. The sequence continues at coordinate 42,213 of DAHUYT010000011.1, forward strand.
TGCAAGATTGGAGTCAAGCAGGTGTATACATACCATTGGCCGTTGGTTTAATTCCAGGGTTCGTGTACTGGTGTGTCATCACCGCAATGAAGAAACACAAGTAAGTTACCACCTTTTATTCTTCTTTTTGTAGTCTACTACACTCAAGTATATTTTGGTAAAAGCTTCTAATCCACGTTGTATAGATTATGATATGTCGCATGTGATTAATTACTTGTGCAAAAAGTATGGTATATGAGAATCATAATTCTTTCAATTCTGATCATTTTCACATTATTTTCTGTTGGTGCCATGTGGTCATCCGTAGAAGGAACACCACAACAACCATGTCAACAAAATGCCGCATCTGGTGGTGGAGAAAATTTACCTCCTTCAAGCTCGCTAACAGTTGTAGTCTGCTCATCATACAGCTATAAAGCATCTGACGGCACAACCGCGGTCTTGGGCGAAGTCCAAAATAACAATAATTTTCCAGTAACCAATGTTAAAGTTGGAATTACCTTTGAGGATCTTAACAACAATGTACTGGAATACAAAACCGGCACGACACTCCTTCAAGTTGTTGAGCCAAATTCAATGGCACCCTTTTCCATATCATCCACAAAGGCTGATCCTTCAATTTCCCAAGTCGCAGTCAATCTAGCAGGTTTTACACCCGCATCTACAAAAGATCAAGTACTGATAATACCGTCTAGCTCGCTTCAGATATCTGACAATTTGATCCTAACTGGCACTATAAGAAATGATGGAACATCTACTGCCACAAATACTCATCTTTATCTGATATCCTATGACGCATTTCAAAGAGTAGTTGCAGTTGGAGCAACTACCATATCTGATATCGGTGCAGGAAACGCTGCAAACTTTACCATGACATCAACTCCTAGTAGCCGCGCAAAAACATTCCAGATTATTGCCGAGTCTGATAACTATCAATCAATACCTACAGATGTTACAAATATAATTGCGTCATTACCTGTGATAATAAGCAATACAACTGTCACAAATCCGTCGGGAAGTCCCTATTCCTCAATTCCGGTAGATGCTCCAGTTAAGATCAGTAGCGATTTGAAATATCTGCTTGATAACCCGCAACCATATGTTTACTATGTGCAAGTAAAAAAGTTTGGAGGACAAGTTGAGTTTATTGGCAATACAACAGGCTTATTTCTAGGTGGTAATGATCAGGACCATGTAGAATCTGTATCATGGACTCCTGATGCAGCAGGCTCATATTATATCGAAACCTATGTATGGGATTCTAACGGCGTACCAATTTCATCTGCAGGAACTGAGATTAACATAGTGCTTGTGAAATAGTGATATCATTTAATTACTAATTGGAGTTGTATCTATATGAAAAAATACATGTTGGTAGCTCTTGGTGGAACGTTTGATCTTTTACACCTAGGACATTTGGAACTTTTACGCAAAGGATTCTCCATATCCTCTAAAGTTATTATTGGATTGACTAGCGATGAGCTTGCTAGAAAAAAGGGCAAACATCTAATCAATGCTTACGCGCAAAGATACCACACCCTGGAAGACGCGATAAAAAGAAATTTTCCAAATGTAACGTATACGATAAGTAAATTAGAAAATGATTTTGGTCCCGCAGTTCTGGAAAAAGAAGTTGAGGCTCTGGTTGTAAGTGAAGAAACGATATTTCAGGGCAATGCATTGAATCTACTGCGAAGGCAAAGAAATTTGCCTGATGTGGATGTGATAATGGTACCAATGGTACTTGCAAAAGATGGCACGCGTATATCGACCTCACGAATAAAGAACTCTGAGATAGATTCTAATGGTAATATTCTTGCCGTTGACAAATAGCTCTTCTATATTTGAGTAATTGTTCTAAAACCTAAGAAAATGCATTTGTAGATTATTGAAAGAGATAACTGATAATATGCTCAGTAAGATGTACTCGGATATTGCTTGTCTAAAAGATGGTCTTGATCCTGTAAACATTGCATTTTGGTACAAGAAGATAATTGAGGAAGCAAAAGAGATGGCACCGCCGTGGCTTGTAGACAAGATAAATGTCAAACAAGATCCTATCTTGTATCTCAAGTTTAACTTGGATATCTCAAAGCGTGCAGTACGTTATCTTATGATTGCAATAGAAAATAATTTGGATGATATGCCATATACGACTAGACTGTACTTTCTAAAAATACAGGAAATTATATCACAAGAAATGGACAAATCGTTAGTATAGGAATTGCTATTCTTTTGTTATCTCTACAATGTTTTGAGTAACTTTGGTATCAACCAGTCTACTGCCTTTTTCTATCACTGCTTGAATAAAATCCGCAAAAGATTCTGCTTCCATTCTATCCTTGAAAAGTATACTATGAGCTGACTTATCCTTTAGGGATATTACAATCTCGTTTTCTATAATCTCAAGTATTCCAGCTATGAATGTTTCGTTGTTATCTTTAACATGTATTAAACTTGCAAGCTTTTGTGCTTCATATCCGTCCTCGCAGGTTATTTTCTTCTTCATTTTCAAAACTAATCAAACAAGAACTTGTCTACTTGGTTTTTTGCTTTTTCTCTCTTTTTTTTGAAATCTGAGATGAAAGGCTTGGTGGCATCCTTGAGATTGCATTTGCATTCACCACAAAGAAGCTCACCTGATCTGCATTTTCTTGCTCGTTCATCTGATTTTTTTTCGGTATCAAAAAAGTATCTTAGATACCAAAATACTGGGCATATATTGAAATTTGCTCCAAGTTTTCGTTGCAAGTCTACAGTAGGCTGACCTCCTGTGAATGTATTTGAGATCTTTTTGTCTATTACCTCTTCTGTGTCAGTTGTAAATATTGCGGTATCTGGGATGGAAGATGACATTTTTCCCTGCATTCCAAGTCCTGGCAAGAATTTGGAATGAATTTGTGCTGGCTTTGGAAAGCCAATCTTTTCTGCAATATCCCTTGTGACGCGCCAGTATGGATCCTGGTCTATTGCTGCAGGTATGAGAACAGGCGTTGGCTTGCCTTCCATGACTGATGGAAGAAAGCATGGTGCAGCCTGAATGGGAGGAAAGCCTATCATTCCTATGTTTGTCGAATTTTGAAATCCAAATACCGCCTTTACGGTTGAAAATGTTATGCGTTTTGCTATCTCAAGTGCTATTGGGTAAATTCTCTTGATGTCTTTTGTGTCTACTAGAATCTTTGTCTTCTTTGGATCAAAACCTACCGCAATGATATCGTATATGTTATCTGTTGTATATTTTGATACATCTTGAAAGGATTTTTCATCATTGTACAAAAACTTTTCATCGTCAGTAATTTGAAAAATTAGATTTACATCAAATTTTTCTTGTAAGTATTTGGTAAATATCCATGGTAGTATGTGTCCCATGTGGACTGGGCCTGATGGACCTCTACCTGTATACAAATAGAACTTGTTACCTTTTTCATATTCTGTTAAAATTTTATCAAAATCTCTATGGCTAAAAAAATATCCAAGCTTTAGCATGGGATGAATATCTCCTGTTATTTTTTCTACGCGTGTCTGTAAGTCATCTGAAATTTTTTCTGTGCCAAATTTCTGTATTAGTTTGTCATAATCAATATCGCCCTCTACACTCCAAGGGGTAACTGTAAAATCCTCAGACGACATTTATAATTCAGTTAGATTCAGGTTTAAAAAGTCTTTATATATCTACACAGCATTTACCATATTGTTTTTTGAATCCTATCGAATTCTCTTGGATAGTAAAACAAAAATTCTTACGCATCAATGAGCTAGCAGCGCTATAAAAAAGTAAAAGACTAGCAAATTTACCAACGTTACAATTGATCCAATCTTTAGAAATTCAAAGAATGTAAATGTTTTGATTCTCTTAGAGTCTGAGGCTTGGATTATGATAACATTGCTAGCAGCTGCAAGAATTGTGAGGTTCCCAGATATGGTACTTGCCGCTGCAAGCATCATCCACTGTGGTATGTCATTACTGGAAAACCCATTGTTTATCATTACATAGTGGTATAGTGCAACAAATGGAACATTGCTCAATACTTGACTCAATGTTATACTTGTAACGGAAATTACAGCATTACTTTGTAGCAAGTCGTGTGGATTTGGGGAAGGTATGTGACTCATTATCATAGGTATTGCACCTGATGACCAAACTGCAGCTGTAACTACAAACATTGCAGCAAAAAACACTAGAACTGAATAATCTACATTCTGCATTATCTCTCGGCGTTCTTTACTTACGGAGTAGATTATTACAGCACCAGCTAGTGCTATCACACTTATACTGATATTTGCAATTTGTAGAAAATGAAGCGCCTCTGTAATGAAGAAACCTGCGATGGTTGCAACAAGTACAATTATGGAAATCTTTGCAAGTCGCTTGTTTTCTATTATGGGTTGGTCTAAAACAATACTCTTGTAGTCTACGAGAGCAATCTCTTTCTTGAAATAAAAACGTAGTATGCAGTACGTCAAAAACAAGTTGATAATAGTAGGTATGGCAAGAAACTTTAGAAAATCAGTAAAAGGAAGTGATATGCCACTTTGAATTGCAATTAGAAGGTTTTGTGGGTTTCCAATCGGTGTCATGGCACTCCCAACTGTGATGCTAAATGCAAGTGATATTAAAAATACAGCCGGTCTGATGTTCAGTTGTCTTGATATGTACGCAACAAGTGGTATGCCAATTAATGCTATGGTGTCATTTACCAAGAAAGCAGAAAGAATTCCCATGCCAACGACAAAAATCATGAGTAGTGCGTTGACTGATTTTGCTTTTGCGAGCATTTTGATCGCGATCATCCTTAAAACTCCAGCTTTCTCAAGGGCAGAAACTATGCTAAACATACCAAAAAGAAACATTATGACATCAAGTTGTACTGCCTTGAAGGCAGATTCAGGGCTGATTATCTGAAAACCAATCATTAGCGCAGCCCCGATCAACATGGACGTCCAGATTGGTATCTTGAATCTTATTCTGCCAATTATGAGTATGTAGATAAACACAAAGATTGCAAGGGAGATGTATTCTTTCATGACTACCAACCCTTGCTAGTTTTTACTCATTAAATCTTATTTTAAGACCAAAAAAGTATGCTTTAAAAAGTCTTTTTGACTGCTTTTCATAATGTCACAAGTTTTGCATCCGATAGAACAAAAGATCTTAAAATCATTGCTTGAGAGACAAAATTTGACGCCTGAAGAACTTACAGAAAAAACACAACTATCGATAGATCAAGTAAGGCGTGGCATAGAGTGGCTCAAATTCAAAGACTTGATTCAAGTCAATGAATCTGAAAGAAATTTTGTCATGCTGGGAAAAAGAGGAAACGAGGCATTACAGAATGGATTGCCAGAACGGCGACTTGTTAATTATCTCAAATCATTACCTACTTTTTCATGTGAAATCAATGAGGCAAAAGATCAACTGCAAAATGAATTTGGTCCTGCCATTGCAAACGCAAAGAAAAATGGCTGGATGGAAATACATGAAAACAGAATAATGCTTAGAGGATATCACGATCATACTTCAGAAGAAAAAATAATAAAATTAATTGCATCGAAAAATTCTACAATGGTGTCATTAGATGAGATAGAAGACAAAGATTCACTTGACTTGCTCAAAAAAAGACCAGAGTTTCTCAACTTTGCTTCTACCAAATATGTAACGGTAAGCATTACAGAAAAAGGAATGGCAGCAGCCAAAAACGCAACAAGCCAGATAACAGAGTCTGTAAAACGGGCAATTGACGTGGAGGCTCCCGCTCCTGTAATTTTTGCAGCACGAAGTCATCCATTAACAGATGTAATCGATGAGGTTCGGGAAATATTTGTCAGCCTGGGATTCGCTGAACTGGTAGGTAACAGCATACAATCGAGTTTTTGGAATTTTGATGCTCTGTTTATTCCTCAGGACCATCCTGCAAGAGAGATGCAAGATACTTTTTACCTCAAAGATATAAGTGCAAAATCAGTTGCAACACCAAAACAAATCAAGCAAGTAGATATGGCTCACCAAAACGGATGGCACTATGACTGGCGTCTGGATGCTGCAAAAAGAATGGTTTTAAGGACTCATACTACATGTGTTACCATAAAGGCACTGGCGGACCAAAAATACGATGAGGCAAGATTATTCTCAATAGGTAGAGTGTTTCGTAACGAGAAGGTCAGCTACAAACATCTTGTAGAATTTAATCAAGTAGAGGGGGTGGTTGTTGGAAAAAATGTAACACTGCAAGACTTGATGGGTTTGCAAATGGAGTTTTATCGCAAGATGGGAATCAAAAAAGCCAAGTTCTGGCCAACATTTTTTCCGTATACGGAACCCTCGCTTCAATCAATGATATACAATGAAAGGCTTGGCAAGTGGGTGGAATTATTTGGCATGGGGATCTTCAGACCAGAAGTCACAAAACCACTCGGCATAAAAAATCCAGTTCTTGCATGGGGGGGAGGAATTGAAAGGATAGCAATGCTACGATATGGTCTTGATGATGTTCGTGAACTCTATAACAACAAATTGGGGTGGTTGAGGAGCGTACCAAAATGCCAGTAGTTACATTATACTTCAATAGGATAACAAAATTACTAGGAAGCAAGGTATCAAGAGAAAAAATCACTTCCACATTGCCTTTTCTTGGCCTTGATATTGAAGACGAGACATCAGACTACATCAATGTTGAATACAGTCCTAACAGACCTGACTTTTCCACAGATTATGGTATAGTCAGCAGCCTGCAGGGCCTTCTTGGGATAAAGCTCGGGGCTCCTAAACTTGGAATCAAAAAAGGAAACCATGTGATAAAAGCAGACGCTTCAGTTGCCAAGGTCAGGCCTTACATTGTTGCAATAGAGGCACTAAATGGGAAGATTGATGATGAAACAATAAGGCAGATAATCACAATGCAGGAGGATCTGCATAACGGCATTGGAAGAAAAAGAAAGAAGGTCTCTGTTGGTATCCATGACTTGGGCAAAATAAAATTCCCGCTTGTATACAAGACTGTGGAAAGAACGCACAGATTCATTCCATTAAACTCTCAAGATAGCATGACGATATCTGAAATACTTGACAAGACAGAGACTGGTTTGGCATATGCGCACTTGTTAAAAGAAAACAAGAAAGTGCCTGTTATTGTGGACTCTGCAGAAAACACAATATCATTTCCGCCAATAATTAATTCAAACCTGACCGAAGTTACTACCGCAAGCAGAAATCTCCTGATCGAAGTAACCGCCACCGACAAAAATGCAGCTGAAGATGCGCTTGCTGTAATGGCGTATACCATGCAGAATGCTGGATTTCAATTGTCCTCTATCCGTGTATCAGGACCGCGTAATTCTACTCCAATATTGGCATCTAGGAATATGTTGCTTGATCCAGTACTTGTGAAAAATACACTTGGACTTGATATGCCTACATCTATGGTGGTAAAGTCACTTCGAAAGAGTAGGCTTGATGCTACAGTGAAGAGCAAAAAAATTCTTTGCCTGGTTCCAAGATACAGGACTGATATCTTTGGACCGATTGATCTTGTAGAGGAAATAGCACTGGGATATGGAATTCAAAATCTCGAGCCTACAATACCGCAGGCCAAGTCCGCTGGTCAAAAAAACAAAGTTACTGTATCATTAGAAGCAATCAGGTCCACGATGATAGGCCTTGGATATTCTGAGGTGATGAACTTTGGATTGGCAGGAAAACATACTCTCTATGATCTGGCAAAAAGAGACTCGTCTGGTATGATCTCAGTATCTGACGCTAAGAGTCAGGAGCACCAAATATTGCGTGATGCGCTCCTTCCGGGACTGATTGACGTACTGTCAAAAAACATACACGAGACATATCCGCAGAGAATTTTTGAGATGGGAACTGCATTTTACAGAGGCGATCCGGTTGGTGAAGAGATTCATCTGGCATGTGCAAGTGCACACAATGATGTAAACTATACTGAGATAAAATCAATACTGCAATCGCTTTTAAAATCAGGGTTTGATATTACATCTACCACAAAAATTTCAAACGATCCATTATTTGTTCAAGGAAGAACCGCGGACATTCTTATTGATGATAAAAAGATTGGAATTGTTGGAGAACTGGCGCCTGAGGCGCTGGATAATTTCAAGCTTAGAATACCTGTAGCTGGTTTTGAGCTAAATCTTACTGACTTGATTTAGTTATTTTGTGCCTGTTATGAAACGTTTTTCTAAAATCTAACTTTTTAACACTTGAGAAGATTGTACTGAAAAAATCATCACAAAGTCTGTGAATGTTTCATAAGGATTTCATTTTTGTGCCTGTTGTGAAACATTGATTAAACTTCACTGGATTAATATTTGACTAGAAGATAATTCATTACGCCCCAAAATGCACGCAGACGGACTGTGATGATAAAATGTGATTTTTGGTCCACCCAGCCGTGCGACAGGGCACCCCGGTATGAAAACAAGATGAGGGTTTAGGCTAAAATTACCAATGATTCTCTGTGAGTCAGAACCGGGGAACATTTATTTAATTTTTGAAAAATCTCGACAATCACAATAATTTTTGCTATTTTGAATGTAAAACACGCATTATTCTTAATTATGTGCTGCTGGGCAATTATTGAAAGACTGAAAACAACAGATCTATTGATATATTTGCCTTGTATAGATATAACATGGCAACTGCATATGTGCTAATAAATTGTGAATTAGGCTCAGAAGAAGCAATCATTTCACAGCTGAAGGCAATCGCTGGAGTAAAAGAAGTACATGGTACGTTTGGAGCCTACGATATTTTGGCCAAAATTGAATCTCCAACGGTAGAAGCCCTCAGGGAGATAATCACGTGGAAGATCCGTAAAATAGAGAAGATTCGTTCTACTCTAACCTTGATGGGAATTGAAGGTCAAAGTTAGTTTCCTTGCCTTCTATTGATCTACTCTGCATCTTTTTAGGAGTATGATCTTCAATTTTTGTTTTTCATGCCAGATGTGCTGATAAATTAATGACGAATCATTAACAATATGTGCAAAAGTTATAACATCTCGTACTAACCGGTATGTGCAAAAGACCTTTTAATTGTACAATATTCTTGAACAAATGTGTTACTCCACATCATATTTCTTGTAAAGGAAGAAGAACGCGAGAAAAGAAATTGGGAATTTCAATATGTGGAAAAAATGGCCAACTTTTACAAGACATGGATTGAAGAGACATTTTCGCAGAAAGTTGATGTCCAATCAGACGAGATGATAGTAAGATCTGGTGGAAGACTAAGAATACTTGATACGCCAGTGCTTATGGAGGACCATCTAAACAGAGGTGAGCACATTTTTCACTTTTACCTGACATATTTTAGGCCAATGTGGACAGACTGTACATGTGAGGGTTATTTTGCCGAAAACTTTGGTATGGTATGGTGGCAAAAGAGTCCTCAAAAAGATGATCTTAATTTTCTAATGGAGAAAAACTGTACAAAAGTTTCTCATGAACTTTCTCACGAGTTTCTCAGACAAGCCAGATACAAAAACTATAAGGAACTTGTACATGAGGTATGGGACAAGCATCTTTTTGCGTCATTGCCATTTGAATACTATGACGCCAATTACAAAAAGACTGAGAAGGATCCTCTCTTTGCTACACTTGACACCTCAAGTCTTAGACCTTAGGAATCAAGGCCAAAGGTATAGGCATGCTAGACTAGGTTTTCAACAAAAGACTTGGTGTTAAGCAGACTCGAGCAGCTCTTACAAAGCTTACGTCTGAAAAGTTGATCTGCGTCAGTAAAACGAACATGTGAGATATCTGAAAGTTCCACTATATGATTACCACATAATGTATGCCATTTTCCGGGTGGGAGGTAATGGTTCTTTGTAACCCCGAAATATCTTCCTCTTTTATAGTAGAACCATCCAAAGGTCTTTGTAATCACTGTGCCCTCCATGGCCATTATCTTAACAAATTCTATGTCATAATTGAAATACATTGCGTAGCTTTTCTACTGTTTATCTCAATGCATACGCTTTGGGTTTCAAATGTTCTAAAAGACTATAAGTAAGTGCTTTAGAGTTTTTTCATGCCAGAATTCATTTGCCCTGACTGTGGACAGAAATTG
>DAHUYT010000012.1:0-10936 GCA_027315065.1 Nitrososphaerota archaeon
TTCTATTTTTATTGTGGCTCAATGGTTGCAGGGGGCTTGCTTGATACAACATAGCTTACCCATGCAACATCTTCAATCTCGTTTGTGATTCTGTTACTCAACTTCTCAAGTATCTCATAAGGCAACCTAGTCCAATCTGCAGTCATTGCATCAATCGAGTCCACTACACGAACAAGTACAACATGTCCATATTTTCGTTCATCACCTACCACGCCAACTGCTCTATCATCTCCCACTGCTGCAAAAGCTTGCCATATCTTGTCATACCAACCTGCAGCTAGAAGTTCATCTTCAACAATCTTACTTGCCTGCTGGCATATCTGCAGCTTCTTGGTTGTTACCTCACCCATTATCCTAACGGCTAGACCTGGACCCGGAAACGGGTGACGGCATAAAAGACTATCAGAAACACCAAGGATTTTTCCTATCTTTCTTACTTCATCTTTGTACAGGAATCTCAACGGTTCTAGCACCTGAAGGTTTAGCCAGGAAGGAAGTCCGCCTACATTGTGATGAGTCTTGATCACTGCAGCAGGACCCTTTGATACCCCACTCTCAATCACATCAGGATATAATGTTCCTTGGGCCAACCACTTGAATGGACCATTCTTCTCTGCAAACTCTGTGAATATCTTGACAAATTCTTCACCCACTATCTTTCGTTTCTGTTCTGGATCTGTTACCCCATTTAGTCTAGAAAGAAACCTCTCCTTTGCATTAATCACAGTAAAATTCATTCCAAAATTATTCATGAACATCTCACCGACTTCTTTTTCTTCATTTAATCGAAGAAGACCATTGTCTACAAAGACGCACCTTAACCTGTTTCCTATTGCCTTTTGAATCAAGAGTGCAGCTACTGTAGAATCTACTCCTCCACTTATACCACACAATACGTTTCCATCAATCTTTGAAATCTCTGAAACAGTACTGTCAATAAAGTTCTCAAGAGTCCAGTCTTGTTTTGCCTTGCATATGTTTAAAACAAAATTTCTAAGAACCTGGCTGCCCTTTTCAGTATGAACCACTTCGGGGTGGAATTGTATTCCGTAGATAATCTTCTGTCTGTTAGCAATTGCTGCCGCAAAAGAACTCTCGGTATGTCCTATGACCTCAAACCCATTTGGCAAGATCTCTGCAGCATCGCCATGACTCATCCATGCTCTTGTAGATGTCCCAAGTCCTGACAGCAGATCAGAGCTATCATCTATCCTAAGAGTAGATGAGCCATACTCCTTGTTTGCTCGCTTTACCCTACCTCCAAAGTTATTTACAATCAACTGATGACCATAACAAATTCCAAGGACTGGAAGTCCAATCTCAAATATTCCTGATGATGGCTGTGGCGAGTCCTTGCTGTAGACACTTGCAGGCCCTCCACTAAAGACAATCCCTTTTGGATTCATCTTCTTTAGCTCTTCAAGTGAAATGTCATGCGGTACAAGCTCAGAATATACGGAAAACTCGCGAATTCTTCTGCAGATTAGGTGGCTATACTGTGAACCAAAGTCTAGTACTATGATCTTGTCCATCTATTCACTTTCTTGAGTTTTCTATCATGCGCGAGAATGACCATGTTGCAGTATTTATGATCTCGCTTGCTCTATCCTTTTGTCGATAATTTTTAATTAGAATCTCTCTGATTCTGTTTCCCTCCTTGTTTACCATGCAGCTTATGGCCGAACCCTGTGAAATCTTGCCATTTCTAACATCATCATTGTCTTGACTTTCCATGTTGCTGATTATTCTTCCCAAGAAAAATGACCTGAATGGTTGTGTCTCAACATCAAGTGATATCTCCTCTGATGGTATAATTACAAGCTCATCTGGGGTGACATGCGCATTTGCTATTATTTGGTTGTCAGTGGATTTCATTGGAATTACCTCTGCTGTCTCTTGTATTGACTGCTGACTTGATGTCCTAGCTGGAGGCGGTGATGATGCTAGATGTGATGCCTTGCTAAAACTTGACTGCTTTACAAGCGAATCTAAAATCCGAAGATTTTGTGTTAACCGTTCCACCTCTTTTTTGCGTTTGTCTATCTCATCTGAGATCCATTCTCGCAACTCTAAGATACTGCGAATCTCCTCTTCAGAATTATAGTCCATATCTGCTCTATTACCAAATGGTAATAAATATTAAAACAAACTCTATTCTCTGACTAATCCTTGAAGATCTCCAAATGAAATATTTTGGAATCCCTTTATAGGCTCTGAAGTGGTATAAAGTTCACGATTATCCTTTGATGCAAGCCACTCTAAAAGATATCTTGCTTTTCTAAGCTTTTGTAGTTTTACTGCTTTATCGTACCTTCCTTCCTTGGAGTAAGCTCCTATCTTGCTCCCAAAATCCATCCCAAACAAGATGATTCTTTTTGCTCCAAAATATCTGGCAAGAAAGGCACACCTGTCTCCATCTGTGAATCCGCCAAAGTTTTTGATCTTACCAAACTGCTTTCCTTCTGTTGTACCTATGCAGTTTCTAAATAATGAAGCAATGGGAAGTATCCCAATATTATCCCCATGAGAATGTACCACCATTACAGCATTCATTTCAGAAGCTTTTTTGAGATATTCTAAATTCCCATCAAGATCAGTTACTACTATGTCAGGTCTAATTCCGTTTTCAATTAAAGCTCTTGTAGCACCATCTGCAACAATCTTTGTTGCCTTTTTGAACCTCTTGATTGCTGGAATCGATGAAGAAAGTGATGGTCCAGCACCAATGACGAATACCGCCCTGTTTTTTATCTCATGATCTAACTTATTCAAAGGAAGCCTAGTCCTAACAAGTAAATTCAGTAGATTGGCTGCACGTGCGTCATCTTTTCTGTCAAAACCGAATTCACGCAAAATCTCTCTATACTTTTGTTCCCATCCGCATAACTTCATGTAAGTCTAAATGTCCATGAGCTAATCATAAACCATATGGATAAACTTGGCTCTGTACCTGTAGGGAATTCAAACCCCGCAAGAATAATGGGCATAATTAATGCAAGTCGAGAATCATTTTATAAAAAATCAGTATACACAGAACCAAAAGGGATTGCCAAAATTGCAAAGCAGATGGAAGAAGACGGTGCTGATTTCATTGATGTAGGTGGCATGTCTACTGCTCCATATCTGAAGACTTTGGTGCCAGAAAAGACAGAGATTGACAGGATAACAAAGACAATCTCTACAATTCAAAAGGTCTCCAAACTGCCAATCTCAATAGATACTTGTAGAGCAGGTGTTGCCAAGAAAGCCTTTGAGCTAGGAGTTGAAATTCTAAATGATGTTACGGGATTACAATATGATCCAAACATGATAGGTATACTGGAAGAATACCACCCATCAGTCATAGTATGTGCTTTTAGCAAGAAACCAATAATAGGAAACCAGGTAACGCAGACAAAAAGTCTACTTGCCAAAAGCATATTGATTGCAAAAAAATCTGGAATATTAAAAAATAAAATTGTAGTAGATCCGGCAATAGGCTTTTTTAGAAAAAATGCCAAGGGGATGTTGTTCACTAAAATAAATTCAGATTGGCTCAAAAGAGACATTGATGTGATTCAAAATCTTACATCAATCAAGCTTGATTATCCTCTTCTTATTTCTGTTTCAAGAAAATCTTTCATAGGATCTTTACTAAATGAGAAAGATCCTGACAAGCGACTTTATGGATCCCTTGCAGCAGAAACCATCGCAATTCTAAATGGTGCAGACATAATCAGAACGCATAACGTAAAGGCAACTCATGATGCAATCAAAATTGCACAAAATCTAATTGGGTCCAAGAAAGGCTTATAACAGATTGTAAATCTAATCAAGGAGGTTTCATTGGATATAAGGGAAGGATTAACTTTCGACGATGTACTCCTTGTTCCCAAACACTCCAATGTGACTACTAGATCACAAACTAATTTACAAACAAAACTTTCACGAAACATTTCACTCAACATTCCTATCATCAGCGCTAACATGGACACGGTAACCGAGTCTCCAATGGCAGTAACAATGGCAAGAGAGGGTGGTATAGGAATAATACACAGGTTTCTTACTATATCCGAACAAGTTACCGAAGTACTCAAGGTCAAGCGTTCCGGTAGCATCCTAATCGAGAATCCATACACCATAGAGCCTAACCAAACTGTTCGGGAAGCAATTGAATACATGCGAGAAAAAGGCGTCTCAGGTCTACTTGTAACAGATCCACAAGACAAACTGGTAGGAATATTGACAAGAAGAGACATAGTAATGCTGGAATCAACAGACGAAAAAAAACAAGTAAAGGAGGTAATGACAAGTGATGTAATCACGGCCAGGTCAGGAGTGGATGTACAGGGTGCCAAAGACCTCCTGAGGAAAAACTGTATAGAAAAACTACCTCTTCTTGATGAACGGGGAAATGTAAAGGGATTGATAACAAGCAAAGATATCATAAATGCTGGAAATTATCCCAACGCCTCTAAGGACAAGAAGGGAAGGCCCATGGTAGGGGCAGCAGTAGGAGTGAAGGGGGATTTTATGGAACGAACGGAAGCATTACTTGATGCTGGCACAGACGTAATTGTAGTTGACATTGCACACGGTCATAGTGATAATGCACTCAATACAGTACGGTTAATCAAGAAAGCGTTCCCAAACTGTGAGCTTATAGCAGGAAACGTTGCAACGGCTCACGGAGCTGAAGACCTTATAAAAGCAGGCGTTGATGCGGTAAAAGTCGGCGTAGGCTCTGGTTCAATCTGTATTACCAGAGTAATTACTGGCTCTGGTGTACCGCAACTCACGGCTGTGGTAGACTGTGCTCAAATCGGCAAGAAATATGATGTTCCAATAATTTCAGATGGAGGAGTCAGAAATTCAGGTGATGCAACAAAGGCACTAGCAGCAGGAGCATCAACTGTAATGGTAGGAAGCTTACTTGGAGGAACTGACGAAAGCCCAGGTTCGTATGTCATGAAAAATGGCAAGCGATACAAGATCTATAGGGGAATGGCTTCCTTCTATGCTGCGCTTGGTAGGAAAACAAAGGAAACAGGGACAGTAGCCATGAGTGAAGACCTTAACGATTACGTAGCTGAGGGTGTTGAAGCAATGGTTCCATACAAGGGCACTGTTGTGGATATAATAAAACAACTTACTGGTGGTATAAGATCAGGCCTAAGCTATTGTGGTGCAAATACAATACCGCAGATGCAACAGAATGCAGAGTTTATAAAAATGTCAACTGCTGGTTACGCAGAAAGTCAGCCTCATGACGTGGAATTGATATAATTCACTTTTAAATATAGTATTACATTTAGTTTTGGTCAGTGCTAACAAAAAGAACTGCGATAGGAATTGGTATAGGGGCGCTTGGAATTGTATTAGGATCTTTCTTCTTGATAGAATCAATCATCTCCAATGTTAATACGGTAAACGATACTGTCAATATTGATAAAAGCGACGTATTCCAATTTAATGCGCAGAAACACTTTCATGAGATACTTAATGTTACTGGAAGTTCTTTTCATGTAACACTAAAGACGCCATCTAACGGATTACAAGTAGACAAAGATTTCCAAAATGAGGTAAGCTTTGATTGGTACAGCCTTCAAGATGGGCGACATTTTATCAACATAACAAATACGGGAAATTCAGTCTTACATGTTACTGGAAAGTTACAGGCTATTCAGAACCCATTGATCTTTATGTCGCACCTGATTGTGATATCATCAGGGATTCTAATAGTAGGAATCAGTGCTGCCTTTTCAGTTAGAAAGCCTCGAGGCTTTTAGTTAATCTCAGCCCTTGGGTAGGAGCCAAGAACCTTTAGAAAAACTGTATTTGGTTTGATTTTTTCAAGAGCATCCTGAATATTTTTATCATTCTGATTCCCCTCGAAATCAACATAAAAGTTGTATTCCCATGGCGTAGCTTTTGTGGGGCGAGATTCAATTTTTGTAAGATTGATTTTGTTTGTGTGGAATTTTTCAAGTACACTATAGAGCGCTCCTGGAACATGTTTTATTGAAAAAATTATGGACGTTTTATCCTTAGATGTTCTTTCTTGTTTTCTATTTGAAAGAACCAAGAATCTGGTATAATTGTTAGAGTTATCTTCTATTCCTTCCTTTATGATGGTGGCTTTGTAAATTTCAGCCGCTCTTCTACTTGCTATGCATGATATATTGTCTTTTTTCATCTCTAGGAGAATCTTGACACTTCCTGCTGTATCATAAGTTGGTATGGCTTTGAGATTATGGTTCTGAATGAATTTTCTGCACTGACCTAGTGCTTGTGGATGAGAATACACGGTATCTATTTTTCCAATATCTTGAAAACCAATTAAACAATGCTTTATTCTGTGATAAATCTCACCTATTACATTAAGCTTGGTTGTCAATAACAAGTCATTACTTTCTCCTACTGTGCCTTCCAGAGAATTTTCAACAGGAAGTACTGCATAGTCTGATTTGCTAGCCTCTGTAGATTCTAAAACTTCGTGAAACGTGGAATATGGAATTGTCTCAATGGGATCTTTGAAAAAAGCCATGGCTGCAGCCTCACTATAAGCTCCATGTTCTCCTTGAAACGCTACTTTGAGCATATTCTTAGTTGGAATCGAATTTTATAAAATCGCCGTTTCCGAATTTAGTTGATAATTTTCTTTCTTCTATGTAACCACAATCAACGCATTTTACATTACTCCCAAGTGGTACTACATTACCGGCACATTTGTTGCACCTAGAGAACAAGACTCCAAGTTCTGGTTCTCCAATTGTGGCATGAATAACACCATTTAACAAATTGATTACCTTAGCCATTGCGACATCGCTTACTCTTACAAGAATTCTCTTCTTTGCGCCTCTTGCCTGGCAAATAACTTCAAGACCAGAGTGAGTAGGCTTACCATTTATGTACAATATGTTTATTGCAAACATGTTATTCATCAGGGCAGATACATTTCCTATTATGACATCACCTTTTATTGGAACCGCGGGTGTCTTGATCTCACTAATTTTGGCTACTCGATTTGTTTTGTCAAATTCTGGCATGCCTACCACTGACGACCTTATGGAATGCCCATCATCAAATGTATTTTGGCCGGTCTCAAATTCCTCTATTATTGCAATTTTGTCTCCTGGAAGAGCTTGTTTGCTAGACAATAGTGTAAATTGAGGTTCCGATGATTATAATTGTTTATACCTGTGATCTAAAATCTTTTGCGTGAAAATGGTATCTAAAGCCAATGGGGAACCTGAAGAAAACTATCTATGCTTTCCTTTTTTAATATCTTGATCAATGCATTGGCCTGAGGAGTAGACAAGACGGGTTTGTGAAAATGATTGTCAGTCGAAATTCTAGGACAAGCTACTTGTATGAAGGAATCTATTCCTTTCAAATTACGAAGCTTATCATCTGTTATCTCGGTAAGGGCAAACAGCTGGACTTTTTTTCCTAGATTTTCTAGCTCTTTTTTGAATTTGAGTGCGGTAGTCTTTGAGAACTGACCCTCCTTTAGACCAACAATAATTCCAAATGATTCAGACTCGGCTGCTTTGTATACAGAAAGTATGGCCTTTTTCTGGAGTTTCTGAGCAAACTCAGTAATATCTCTTATCTCATTAAAATATGGATCAAGAACATATGTTGGCCTATTTGTCGATAGTGCAATTCCAGATGCATGAAAATTACTTTGACCCAAAAATACATTAGCATCTACATCATATTTTGTCTCCATTACAGGATAAAACTCGCATCCAAATACCTGTCCGTCATTTAGTTGGCCTTTTCCCTTTCCTACCATGACTTTAACTCCGCCTTTCTCAAGTATGTCTTTTACTTTGTCTATCTCATGTAGGTGCTGGCTATCTGTAACTAGTGATACTGTTTTTCCTTTAAACTCCTCAGCGCATTTTTCTGCTATATTTTTAAATGAAATGTTGTCAAACGCATCTACTAAGACTATACTGTCTCCAAAACTGGTGGAATTTATGGTGTGGCCTATATGGAAGAGGATCTCAGCACCTAGTACCTTGGATCCATTTGTATTCATATCACATGTTCCAAAACAACTATCTGCAAGAACATAAGCCGGGATACCACATTTTTCCATTATCTTGGATGCAGTCTCTTGTATTTTTGGTAAAATTCCGTCTGGGCCATTCAAAGCTACGGATACGGGCTTTCTTCTCTGAATTTCATCAAAGATTCTCTTTTCATCTATTACTATCAATCGTTATCTGAGATTGTTTTTTTAATTTAAATCAAGCTAATACACGCACAATACTTAATATCGAAGATCTTCAAGAGCAACTAATGTCAATAGCATTTGTATTGCTCAATGCAGAACTAGGAGCAGAAAATGAATTACTCAACCAGGTGAAGTCTATTGATCATGTCAAATACGTGTACGTTCTTTATGGTGCATATGATCTAGTAGTTAAGATAGAAGCCCCAGATAGTGAGACGCTAAAAAAGACCATCTCAGGACAGATAAGGCAACTCAAAAATGTGCGTTCGACTCTTACTATGACAGTTATAGAATGAAACAAAGCATACTCCATGTAGGTTTTGACGATACAGATTCCAGAAATGGAATGTGTACGACATTTCTTGCCTATAAAATTGTAGAGTATCTCAGAAAGGAAAAAGTCAAGTTTTTGGATTATCCGTATTTGATAAGATTCAATCCAAATATTCCATGGAAAACTAGAGGTAATGGCGCAGTAGCGCTCAAAATCCAAACCAAGAACCCGCATTTAATCAAGAAAAGCATAATAGATTTCGTAAAAAAATATTCCACTATACAAGATGGAGCAAATCCTGGGCTTGTTTTTTACGAAAACAATGAGATTCCGAAAGAATTTTCTGATTTTGGCAGGATGGCACTATGTACTCTTATAAACAGAAATAAAGCAAAGGAATTTGCAATACACAATAATATTGAGACATTCCATCTAGGGAATGGTCAGGGATTGGTGGGGGCAATAGGTGCCATCGGTTATAACTTTCGTGATTATACCTTTGAGTTGATTTCATATAGATATGAATCAAATTTTGGAAAGAAGCGATTGATCTACAAAGACAGTGTAAAGAAAATGCAAGAAATGACTTTTCCAAAAACATTCAATAACTATGACAATTCTGAAAATCGTACTCTCATAGCCCCGCATGGTCCTGATCCTGTCTTTTTTGGGGTACGTGGAGAAGATGTACAAACTGTTGTTAGAGGTGCATCTCTTGTAAAATCGCCGGAAAAGTCCTCTGGATACATGGTTTTCCGTTCAAATCAGGGAACAGGTGATCATCTACAAAACGAACTAGATGTTAACAACCTTAGGCCATTTTCTTCAGGATATGTGGTTGGCTATGTAGTCAAAACGCCTAAAATTAAGATGGGAGGTCATGTAATGTTTACAATCTCAAAATCTGGTAAAAAGATAGATTGCGCAGTCTATAAACCAACAGGCCTTACAAACGTAGCATCAAATTTAATCGAAGGAGATATGATAAAGATTGGCGGAGGCATAAGAAAGGCCTCGAAAATTCATGACAGAATACTTAATGTAGAATTCATAGATGTTATCAAACTTGCAAAAAATTTGGTACTAGCAAATCCATTCTGTACTAGATGTATGAAAAACATGAAATCAAGAGGAAAAGACCAGGGTTACAAATGTAAAAAGTGCGGTAGAACATCACAAAATAAAATACCCAAAGAAATTCCGCGAAAGATAAAAGCCCAACTTTATCTGCCAGTCCTATCAGCTCATAGACATCTGACAAGGCCACTGCAAAGAATTTCTATATTCAACACAAAAATTGAATTTGATAACTCGGAGTGGTTCTGTAATTCAATCTAAAGTTTTTGAAGGATAGCGGGGAGTAGATTTGAACTACTGACTTGCGGGTTTCTCATCCAGATTGATTATGAGCCCGCCGGGATGACTTAGCCCAAAGTCTGGCTTCCCCACCCCGCTAAGTGAAAAGAAGTTTCAGGGTGATATATACGCTTTATCTTGTTTAGAAATAATTAATAGGATTTCAAAGGTGTTAGATCAGTGGACAAAAGAGTTAGAATTCTAGCAATAGCTGCTGCAGTTGCTGCTTCGATTATTATAATTACATCTCCTTCCAACTCGATTGTAATTCCACTACCAACTACAAGTCCTACCGGAACAGATGCAGTACAAATTGTTGCAATGAACTTGCAAAAACCATGGGCCATGAGTTTTGGTGATAATAAAATATTTTTTACAGAGAAAATAGGAAAAATAAGAGTAATTGATAATGGCACGCTTGTAAATGAACCAGTAGATGATCTTAAAGTTGCAGATGTTACAAACGCAGGCCTGCTTGGAATAACACTACATCCAGATTTTGAGAAGAATCATTTCATATATGTATATTATACATACCAAGAAGGCAACAATCTTTGGAATAAGGTACTAAGACTTACCGAATCAAAAGATAAAATAGTAGATACAAAAGTGATTCTAGACAAAATACCTGGAGCAGAATTTGATGATGGTGGAGTGATAAAATTCGGCCCTGACAAAAAACTCTACATTGGTACAGGAGATGCTACGAATAAAAGCTCTGCCCAAGACTTGAAGTCTCTTGCCGGTAAGATTTTGCGACTAAATGATGATGGTTCAATCCCGCAGGACAACCCATTTCCAAACTCGCCGGTTTATTCATATGGACACAGAAATCCTCAAGGTCTTGCTTGGGATGATAAAGGAAATTTGTATGAGACTGAGGAAGGACCAACACAAAATGATGAAATAAACCTAATCAAACCAGGGCAAAATTATGGCTGGCCTAACCAAGAATGTTCTGGCTCACCGCAATATCAAACTGCATTGGTTTGTTATAACCCAAGCATTGGGCCAGCTGGAATTACTTATTATTCTACAGGTAAACTTGATATTAAAAATAGCCTTATCTTATCTACGCT
>DAHUYT010000012.1:11035-50690 GCA_027315065.1 Nitrososphaerota archaeon
AATACCGATGGCATGGGTTTTCCCGGTCAAAATGACGACAAACTTCTGAGGATTGTAAAATAAATTGACTGATTCATCCATACCAAAATTTCATGAAAAGAACAGGGAAGAGAGAATCAAAATAGTGGAATCTTTTGCCGGTCTTTCTAAAGATGATGTTAAAATTCTCAAGAGCAATGGTGGGATCTCATTTGACGAAGCAAACCATATGGTGGAAAATGTGATTGGTACCTTATCATTTCCCCTCGGCATTGCAACTAATTTCAAGATTAATGGGAAGGATTACCTTGTTCCAATGGTGATTGAAGAATCATCAGTTGTTGCCGCTGCATCCAAGGCAGCAAAGCTGGCAAGAAAATATGGTGGTTTTATCATGGAGTCAGACAAGTCATACAGCGTAGGACAAGTTCAGGTAGTGGATGTAGATGTCAAGTCGGCAATTCCAAAGGTGATGAAGGCCTCAGATAATATACTTGATCTTGCCAATTCAAAAAGCAAAACCTTATCAAAGATGGGTAAGGGAGCAAAGGAGATAACATGCAAGGAACTGAAAACAAAATCTGAAACTATGCTAATAGTTGAGATACTCATTGATGTAGGCGATGCAATGGGGGCAAATGTAACCAATACCATGTGTGAAGGAATTGCTCCGTTAATAGAAGAGATTACAGGTGGAAGGGCACTTCTTAGAATTCTATCAAACTATTCTACAAGGAGAATAGTTAGTGGTAAAGCTATTTTTGATAAAGAAGAGATAGGAGGTGAACAAGTTGTTGACAATATCCTACTTGCATATGAGTTTGCGGCAAATGATCCATATAGGGCAGTCACCCATAACAAAGGGATAATGAATGGAATCATTGCAGTTGCAAACTCTACAGGACAGGATACCAGAGCAATCGAAGCAGCATCGCACGCTTATGCATCAAAAAATGGCAAGTACACTTCTTTGACAAGGTGGCAAAAAAATAAACAAGGCAATCTGGTAGGTGAGATCAAAATACCAATGCCTGTTGGAATTGTTGGAGGAATAGTAAATGTTCATCCTATGATTAAGGTATGTACAAAGATTCTCGGTGTAAAATCAGCAAAGGAATTGGGATGCATCATTGGGGCAGTTGGTCTTGCTCAAAACTTTAGCGCAATAAGGGCTCTTGCTTCAGAGGGAATACAGAAAGGTCACATGAAACTTCATGCAAAAAATATAGCAATAAGTGTTGGTGTACCAAAAAGTAAGATGAATGAGGTAGTAGCAAAGATGATAAAAGAGGGAAACGTGTCAGTTACCAGAGCCAACGAAATACTCAAGGAACTATAGCGACTAGATATATATCCAAAAGGTTTGGTATGACTACGTTGGCCAAAGTAAAATTTGCGGTACCAAAAGGCAGCATTGAAGAATCTACATTTAAGATATTAGAAAAATCTTGGACTAGGGTAGTTAGAAGAGACAGGACCTACAGAATAGTGTTAGATGACCCAGAAATTTCAGTTAAGATGTTACGCCCGCAAGAGATTCCAAACTTGGTAAGCGATGGTCTGTATGATGTTGGAATAACTGGAAGAGACTGGGTTGGTGAAACAAAATCTGATGTGAGTATTCTGCTTGATCTGGAATATGGACGAATAAAACTTGTAATTGCAATTCCAGATTCTTACAATTTCAAATCTCTTGATGAAATGATACTAGCTTATGCAAAAAAGAAGAAAATTCTCAGAATCTCTTCGGAATATCTCACTACTGCAGCTAAATTTATTACGCAATGTAAAAACTACAAGAAACTTTACGGTTCAAAGCAACCTCTAATTGTTACACCTTGGCTAAGATTGGGTTCTAACAAAAATGTACAGATATTTCTCTCCTTTGGGGCAACAGAAGCAAAGCCACCAGAGGATGTAGATGCTATAATGGATGTAACCGAGACAGGTACTACACTTACGCAGAATCAACTGAAAATAGTAGATACAGTAATGGAATCAACTGCTGTCTTGATAGCAAACAAGACATCACTTAAGGACAAGATTAAGCGCGAAAAGATTTATGACATTGTGACCATGTTACATGGTGCAGTAGAGGGTAAGAAACACTTGCACCTATTCCTAAACGTAAAGGAAGAAAATATACAAAAATTGCTTGAAGAACTACCATCTCTTAAACGTCCTACCATAAGTCCGTTAAGCGAGAAGGGCTGGTATGGCATAAATACTGTTATTCCAAAATCGGAATTTCACAAACTAATTCCAAAATTAAGGAAGATAGCACAAGGCTTAGTTGTACACGAACCAAAACAGATTCTTGCACTTGAGGAGATAAAGCGTGACGAGGAAAATTGATGAGAATCATAGACGTTCAAAACATGGATTCTATACAAGGATCTCTGAGGCCCACGCCTAGCAGGGGATTAAAGAAGAAAGTAATTTCTATTATCTTAGATGTACGAAGAAGAAAGGATAAGGCATTAAGAGATTATGAACGAAGATTTAACAATGTAAACCTAAAGTCATTTCGAGTAACTCAAGCTGAGATAAGAACTGCTTACAAACGAGTCTCAAGAGACAAGATTGAGGCAATAAATCTTGCAAAGAAGAGACTTGAAAGATCTGAGAATGTAATAAAGAAACAACTACGAAATGTTTCAATCTCAACTGATGGAATCAAGATGGACAAAATCTTTTCTCCTTTAGATAGTGTAGCATGCTATATTCCGGGTGGAAAGGCACGATATCCGAGTACAGTAATAATGTCAGTCATACCTGCCAAAGTAGCAGGAGTGAAAAAAATAGTAGCAGTATCTCCGGCAGATCAAAAAGGCAAGATTGATCCACTTACACTTGTAGCAGCTGATATCTGTGGCGTAAATGAGTTTTACAAAATAGGTGGCGCTCAGGCAATAGCCGCACTTGCATATGGTACACAATCAATCCCAAAAGTAGACAAGATAGTTGGTCCTGGGGGAATGTTTGTGACCCTAGCAAAATTCCTTCTTAGTGATATCATTTCAATAGATATGATTGCAGGTCCTACCGAACTTGCAATTGTTGCTGATTTGTCAGCAGATCCTAACTATGTTGCAGCTGACTTGATCTCACAGGCAGAGCACAGTGCTGATACAATGTGTTGTCTGATAACAAACTCTGAATTGCTAAAGAATCAAGTGATAAAATTACTCAAACAAAGAATTAACCTTATATCAAGATCTGATATAGTCAAAGAGAGTCTTCAAAATAATGGATTTATTGCTATCTGTAAAACAGAAGCTCAAATGATAGACATTTCAAACAAACTTGCTCCAGAGCACTTGGAGGTTATGACTAGAGACTCGCAGAAGACGGCAAAAAAAATAAATTCTGCAGGTCTTGTACTTGTGGGGAGCAACACTCCATCTTCTGCAAGCGACTATCTGTTGGGTTCTAACCATATTCTACCCACTAATGGATTTGGAAAGACAAGAGGCTCTCTTGGAGTACTAGATTACTTGAAGCTGCAGACTAGAATCGAATCATCCAAGATATCACTTGAGAAGATTTCAAAATATATGAAGGCATTTACTGATGCAGAAGGACTTCCAAATCACTATGAGGCAGTAAGGAGTAGATTATGAAAAAGAGTTGGTTTGAAAAAAAGATAGAAAATCTATCTAATCTTAGTGGATACAAAAAACCAATCAAGTATTCAAACGTAATCAAGCTTGACTCTAATGAAAATTATGCAGTTGACTCTTCCTTCTTTCAAGATCTGATAAATCAAACCAAGGAAAAGATCGATGTACGAGAATATCCTCTAGGAGGAACAGACAGGCTGATTGCAGCACTATCAAACTACACAAAAATGCCAAAGGAAATGATAGGTGTTGGTAACGGCTCGGACCAAATAATTGACCTAATTCTTGGAAACCTGGCCTCGAAGGAAACTAAGATTTTGACATCTGATCCAACGTTTGGCTTTTTTGAAGAAAGATGCAAACTGTATGCAATCCCAACAACTAGGATTCAATTTAACGAAGAAATGGATATGCGTCTTGAAGATTTTATTGCCAACTCCAAGAATGCCAATATTTTGTATCTAGACTCCCCAAACAATCCGACTGGATTTCAGTTTCAAAGGAAGCAACTTGAAAAATTGATCCAATCGTTTAACGGACTTGTAATCATAGATGAAGCATATGTCGAATTTGCAGACTATTCTATTACTAACATGACAAAAAAGATGAACAATTTAATTGTGCTAAGAACACTCTCAAAATCATTTGGGCTTGCAGGTCTGAGAATTGGTTATTTTATAGCTAACAAGAAAACTGTAGACGTGTTTTCTCGAGTTATTCAATATCCGTATCCCCTTAATACCGTTGCAATAGAAACAGGAATTCTTGCCTTGAAACGCTCAAAATATTTTACAGATATAGCAGATTTTGTGAAAAAGGAACGTACTCGCATAATTGAGAAACTCAGAGAAATGAGAGTTTTCAAGGTATTTGATTCTGAGGCAAACTTTGTTTTGTTTGCAGCAAATGGCATGAGCCAGAGAATTCACAAGGCGCTCATAGAGCAAGGCATAGTGATAAAGAATTTGGGGAAGATAGGAAAACATGATGGATGCCTCAGAGTTACTGTTGGCACTCAAGAAATGAATTCAAGATTTCTTACTGCAATACGTGATTTGCTGAATTGACCATGAAAAAAATGGATAATGGCATCTATGTAGATGCACGAAAAATAAATCAGATCAAAAATTTAGACGCAGTAATATTTGACTGTGATGGAGTACTAATTGATGTTTCAAATTCATATGATCTCACAATAAAAAAAACGGTAGATTTTGTAGTAAATAAAATTGCCTCAATAAACAAGTCATTACCAGTCACAACAGAAATGATAGACAGTTTCAAAAAAACAGGTGGTTTTAATGACGAGGTCGATGTGACATATGTTATTATACTTGCAGCTGTGGCGTCAGATAAAACTAGCAAGAATTTTTCTGATTTTGTCTTTGAAATAGCAAAAAATGCGGATCAAACAGGAATAAAATCAGTTGAGCGATATCTTGACTCGATAAAAATCGACTTGACTGATATCAAAAAGAAACTCGTCTATCCTGCAAAAAGACTTGAAAGTCCACTCTCATCTATCTTTGATGAACTCTTTTATGGGGAAGATATGTACGTTCAGCTTTACAAGAGATCTCCAAAGTTTTTTAATGGAAAAGGTTTGATTGAAAATGATACTGTACTTGTAACAAAGAATCTCTTAGATGAACTACATCAAAGATTTAACAAAAAAATCTCCATTGTTACAGGTAGGGGAATAATATCAGTAAAACACTCTCTCAAGAAACTGTCTGATGAGTTTGACTTGGAGAACTCAAGATTCCTTGAGGATGAACCACGTGAGATAGCAAAGCCAAACCCTCAATCACTTATATCGTCGATTAAGGGAATGGGATCTTTTTGTTCAATGTTTGTCGGTGATTCTATGGAGGACTTTATCATGGCACACAAGGCAGTAGAGTCTGGGAATCCTACCCTGTTTTGTGGTATATATGGTACCAGCAAAGACCCAGGTACCAAGAGGGATTTCTTCGAACAAAAAGGTGCAGATATAGTACTAGAATCAATCCATCTAATTCCGAAGACATTAAATCTAGTTAGGGCATAAGCCACTTCTCTCATGGGGATTTCATGAAATCTAGGATAAACCATATTGTTAGAAAGACCAAGGAGACAGAGGTATCAATATCAATTAACTTGGATGGCAATGGTAAGATTTCTGTAAAAACAGGTCTACCGTTTCTTGATCACCTTGTCATCTCTTTTGCAAAACATGCTACATTTGATCTCAAACTCAACGCAGTTTCAAAAGACGGAATAAATCATCATCTAGTTGAAGATACTGCAATTGCTCTAGGTAACGTCATAGATGAATCACTTGGAAACAGATCAGGAATAGTGCGATTTGGATATGCATCAATACCGATGGACGAATCTCTTGCAGAGGCCTCGCTCGATCTTGTAAGAAGACAGTACCACAAAATTGAACTATCTATAATTCGGAATCAAATTGAGGGAATTTCAAAAGAAGATCTTGAGCACTTTTTCAGATCTCTAGCCCAGAGCTTGAACATATGCATGCATGTATCAGTCAAATATGGCGAAAATGATCATCACAAAATAGAGGCTGCTATCAAGGCCATAGCTGTAGCATTAAGAAACGCAGCAAGTCAAGACAAAAAACAAAAGGGAATGCCTAGCACAAAAGGTGTAATGTAATGGTAAAAGTAGCAATCTTTGATTATGGTGCAGGTAACATATTCAGCCTAAAGTCATCTCTTGAAAAAAATGGAGCTCAAGTGGATGTCATAACCAATATGGATGAAATTAATGGATATGCTGGACTTTTACTACCAGGTGTGGGAAACTTTGATCCTGCAATCAAAAGTCTTAACACCTCCAAAGTAGCCTTTCAGGATCTTGCCAAGGACCAAATCCCAGTTCTTGGTATATGTCTTGGAATGGAGATGTTCTTTGAGAAAAGCGAGGAGGGGAAACTAAATGGATTAGGCGTTCTCGAAGGAGAGGTTGTCATACTACCAAACAAGTTCAAAATTCCTCATATGGGATGGAATGACTTACAGATAAAGAAATCCAGTGTACTTTTAGAAGGTGTAAAGGAAGGTTCTTGGGTTTACTTTGTTCACTCATACAGGGTCAAACCAAAAAATGAAGATATCGTAAAAGCTGACTCTGACTATGGAATAAGCGTACCTGCAGTTATAGAGAATGGAAATCTTTTTGGGACTCAGTTTCACCCAGAAAAATCTGGCAAAATAGGTGCTGAAATGATTAAAAACTTTTTGCGGACGTGTAAAAAATGAAAATCATACCAGCAATTGATATTATGGAAAATAAGGTAGTTCGTTTGGTAAAAGGTGATCCAACAAATAAAACCGTCTATAATAACAATCCTGTAGAAACTGCCAAGCGGTGGGAAGCCGTAGGTGCAGATATGTTACATGTTGTAGATCTTGATGCAACATTAGGATTTGGTTCTAATTTGAAAGTAATAAAAAGAGTTGTAGATGAAATCTCTATACCGGTAGAAGTTGCAGGAGGTTTGCGCACGGAAGAGACAATAGAAAATGTGCTAGATTTTGCACCAAAAGCAGTGCTTGGAACAGCTGCATTCAAAAATAGAGACATGTTACAGAGGATATCAAAAAAGTTTGGGAGAGATAGAATAGTGATATCAGCTGATCAGTTAAATGGAAAAATAGTAGTAAATGGATGGAGGGAAAACACTGGAATAGATCTTGTGCCAGGAATTGAAGAATTTGTGAATCTAGGTTTTTCAGAATTTCTCATTACGAGTGTTGACCGAGATGGTACCCTCAAAGGTCCAGACCTTGATTCCCTAAGAAAGGCATGCAATATTGAAGGAACCCAAGTAATCGCAAGTGGCGGAATTTCCAATCTGGACGATATAGTAGAAGTAAAGAAAGTTGGTGCTGCGGGTGTTATACTCGGTAAGGCATTATATGATGAAAAAATCACAGTTGAAGAGGTTAAGGCAATAGCATGACCCTGACTAAGCGAGTCATACCTTGCTTGGATGTCGATAACGGCAGAGTTGTCAAGGGCCTGCACTTTAAATCAATAAAGGATGCAGGAGATCCAGTTCTATTGGCGGAAAAGTATAGCAACGAAGGGGCAGATGAGCTAATATTTCTTGATATTACTGCTTCAGAACAACAACGAGAAACCATCAAAAGTCTTGTTAAAAAAGTAGCGCAAGTAATAGACATACCATTTACAGTGGGGGGTGGAGTAAAGACACTTCAAGATGCAAGGGATATTCTTCTAAGTGGTGCTGACAAGGTTGCAATTAACACGGGTGCCGTAAAGAATCCGGATATAATCACTAAACTAATGGAAATTTTTGGAAAACAATGTGTTGTTGTTGCAATGGATGTAAAACATAACTATGGTATAAAGGAGAACAAGAATATCTTTACTTTAGATTCTAAAAAATTCTGGTTTGAAGTCTATATTTATGGAGGCAAAACTCCTACAGGACTTGATGCAATAGAGTGGGCAAAAGAAGTAGAAAGGCGCGGTGCTGGAGAGATATTGTTGACTAGTATAGACATGGATGGTACAAAGGAGGGATACGATATTCAGCTCATCAAGGAGATAGTTAGTGCAGTAAATATACCTGTTATCGCTTCTGGCGGTGCCGGAAAACCAAAACACATGCTTGATGTATTCTTACAAACTAATGTAGACGCTGCTCTTGCAGCATCAATATTTCACTACAAAACACATTCTGTAGACAGGGTGAAAGAATATCTTAAAGAAAATGGTGTTCCTGTAAGGATAGGGGAAATGAGGTGAGTCAATAATCATGAAAATGAAAATTTCAAATATCGACTTTGCAAAAGGAGATGGACTTGTTCCCGTTATAGTTCAAGATGTCAATACAAAAGAAGTCTTGACCTTGGCTTACACAAATAAAGAATCGCTTGAGTTAACTCAAAAGACTGGAAATTCTTGGTTTTGGAGCAGATCTAGAAATAAACTATGGATGAAAGGCGAAGAATCTGGAAATATACAAAAAGTAAAAGAAATTTTAGTTGACTGTGATTCTGATGCGATAATATATCTAGTCGATCCGTCAGGTCCTGCTTGTCATACCGGCAATAGAGTCTGTTTTCACAATCAGTTGGAAAAATAATCTAGCAAGGGTTTATTGGTTTTATTTCTGCTTGTCCGCCCTGTACCCACTCATTTATAACTCTAAAATGTATTGGACCGTAAGAGGTACCTGGGAAAGCTATTGTCCAGTTCCCAACCAAATCTTGTGGCGTACATAATTTTTCTATCCTTTCTGTATTTGGTTTGAAAAAGTAATTAAAATCAGATTTCAATGTGCCATTAAATGGAGCCTGTGTGAAAATTCCACCTTTGGGATCATATACTACTATCTTGCCTACATCGGTTGGTTTCAAGCCAGTAACTACCATGAAAACATTATCGTCAAGTCTGTATGTTCCATTGGTAATTGAAAACGGTCCTGAAGTGACCCATTGTGCAGTATTGCTATCCCCAGACATTTTTTGTTGATTGTAGAAATAGATGGCAGCTGATGAAATAGATACTATTATGATTACTGCAATTATGGCATTAGATGCATTTCTTTTTTTTCTACTCTTAGGTTTTTTCAAATTTCGTTTGACATTTCTTTAATATCATTAATATTTCTTTAATTTCGTTTGACATTTCTTTAATATCATTAATATTTACTCTAATTATAAAAAATTCATAAAATATATCATTTACAATAATTTTTGATACTCTAATCATGTTTCAACCCATCTTTTTTGTATTAAATCCTTAATTCATGTTAATTTTTACTGAATTATATAGATGATAAAATTAAGTATTACTTAAATTAATATTAGGATTTTTTATGTACCATTTTACAAAGTCATAATTGTCTTGGCAAAGATAAAATCGTTGCAATGTAGGGAATGTAAGAGGGAGTATACTCCTACATTTAGGTACATCTGCGAAGAATGCTTTGGCCCTCTTGACGTGTGCTATGATTTTCCTAAAGTGACCAAGAATACGTTTGCAAACCGTGAACATACTTACTGGCGCTATCATGAACTGTTGCCGATTGAATCAAAATCAAATATAATAAGTATCGGTGCAGGACTAACTCCTCTCATTAAAGCAGATAAACTAGGTGAGCAGCTTGGTCTTAATAATTTGTACATAAAAAATGATTCTGTAAATCCAACTTTTTCATTCAAAGATAGACCGGCAGGTGTTGCAGTTTCAAAAGCAAAAGAATTTGGTCTTTCTGCAGTAGGATGTGCATCAACTGGAAATCTTGCATCAGCTACTGCGGCTCATGCTGCAAAGGGTGGTTTTTCATGTTATATTTTTGCGCCAAGCGACATTGAACATGCAAAAATCACACAAGCTCTTTCGTACGGGGCACATTTCATCGCAGTTGATGGTACATATGATGACGCAAACAGGATTGCAGCCCAGATAGGAGACAGTAAGGGAATAGGAATCGTAAATATTAACATGCGTTCATACTATGTTGAAGGATCAAAGACTCTAGCCTTTGAGGTTGCAGAACAACTCGATTGGCAAATACCTGATCATCTTGTTGTACCTGTAGGAAGTGGAGCTATGTTAAATGCTATATGTAAAGGATTTGAGGAACTTGAAGTATTATCTCTTGTAAACAAAGTATCTAATATGCATATGATTGCAGCCCAACCCCATGGTTGTGCCCCTGTGGTGGATGCCTTTAAGAAAAATAAAACTGAGATTGTACCAGTAGAGAATCCAGATACTATTGCAAAGAGTCTTGCCATAGGAGATCCGGGTGATGGTCAATATGTTCTCAAACGATTAAAACAATACAATGGTTATGCTGAAGAATCATCGAACAAGGAGATTCTGGACGCTATTTTGCTGCTTGCAAGGACAGAAGGAATATTTACAGAACCTGCTGGAGGTGTGTCAGTTGCGGTTCTCAAAAAGATGATCGAGACAGGAAAGATTGACAAGAATGACTCTGTTATATGTTATGTAACAGGGAATGGTTTGAAGACTACCGAAGTTATGATGGAAGTACTCTCAAAACCCCAGACCGTGCAAGCCGATATATCCAAGATTGCTGCATTGGTGAGATAATGTGGCTAGTATAAAATTCACTATACCATCAGTACTAAACAAAGGCGGAGGGGAAAAAAAAGTCGATATCTTGGCTACTACATTAAATGAGGCATTCAACAAAATCTCAGAACAATTCGGAGATGAGTTCAAACGAAGGGTTCTAAATCCTGATGGTACCCCCCGTTCTCTAATCAACATATACGTAAACGGAAAAAACATGCGGTTTTCAGGAGGGATGGAAACTATACTAAAGGACGGTGACGAGATCTATATACTTCCGGCAGTAGCTGGTGGCTCTGAACTATCTAGCAAAGAACTTGAACGATATTCTAGACAAGTTATGCTTGAAGAAATAGGATATGAAGGACAACTAAAGCTTAGGAATGCGAAAGCGTGTATCGTAGGAGTAGGTGGTCTTGGCAATCCTATAGCAAGTAGGCTGGTAGCTATGGGTATTGGTACAATAAGAATTGTGGATAGGGACGTTGTAGAGCTGTCGAATCTACACAGACAGACTATGTTTGATGAATCAGATATAGGGCAAGTAAAAGTAGAAGCTGCAGAGCGAAAGTTAAAAAAAATGAATTCTGATGTAGTAATTGAAGCTCTACCTGTATCTGTAAACGATTACACTGCTTTAGATATTGTAGAGGGATGTGATGTAGTAATAGATGCTCTTGACAGTGTAAATGCAAGATATTCACTCAACAAGGCATGTGTGGAAAAAAATATCCCATTTGTAACAGGCGCAGCTGTAGGTGTCTCAGGACAAGTATTTACTATCATTCCAAATCAAACCGCTTGTTATCATTGCGTTTTCCCATCACTTGATGAAAACTCAATGCCAACATGTAGTACTGAGGGGGTACATCCATCGATTCTTTCCATCGTGGGAGGAATTGAGGTTGCAGAAGCTGTTAAAATACTGATTGGGAGATCTCCGACTTTAACAAATAAACTACTTTACATAGATCTAGACAATCTGGATTTCAGTACAGCAGAATTCAAGAAAGTTGACGAATGTTCTGTATGCGGGAAAGGCAAAAAAGAAGAATTATCAAAACAAGAACTAATAATTGAAGAACTCTGTGGTCGTAGCAGAGGTAAGAGAACCTTTTCAATAACTCCTACGACTATGTTAGAGATCGATATGCCAAAAATTACAAATGTGGCATCAACAAAAGGATTCAAGATACAAAATCAGGGAGAACTTGGTCTTTCCATATCCACAAATGATGTATTTGTAAGCTTCCTGAAGCGAGGCTCTGCAGTTATTGTAGGGGAAAAAGATGAAGATTCTGCAATCGCATTGTATAAGACATTGGTAAACGCTTAGAAATATTTACAAAGTCTTAACTACAGACACTAATTTTGAAAAAGGATCTTCCATAGAATCTAGTATTTTTTTCGCCTTCTCTTTATTCTTTGGACCTTCTATGAGCATTTTTCTGGCTACCTGAAGAATATGTTTGGAATTTGTTTCTCTTTTTACTAACCCGCTTTTTACCAGGTATTTCTCAATATGATTAGGTACTGCATCATATGATATAGTTGGAATTCCCATTAACGCAGCTTCGGCAGTCATTGTACCGCCAGATCCTACAAAAAGATCAGTAACAGAAAGAAGAGATTTTCCATCAATAACCTTGTTCATGATTCTCACTTTATTTCCAAATTCTTTTCTGAGATTCTCTATTTGAGGCTTGTATCTTGCCAAGACTATGACATTGTATTTTTCTCGCTCTTGGCTAAATTTGTTAATTATGTTATTGCTGATACTGGTTTTTCCAAGAACATATGCTGCAGAAGACTCTTCAAGTCTAATGACTATGGTTTTTTTATGGCTATTGAGGACAATCGGTTTAACGTTTGAGTCATTTTTTACTATCACTGCCGCATCAATTGCCTTATATTGAATTATATTACTTTTTAAAATTCCATATTTTACAAATTCTTCTTTTGGTATTACCCATGGAATAAAGAGTCTCTGTGCAAATGGAAGTGAAAGTCTCATTACAGCTTCTGCATGTGGGGAATCGGAGAAAACTATGTGTTTGATGCCTAGGCCAAATGCAACTCTTGAGGCTTCCGGAGAACAGAAACTGATGACCAAATCCGGAGAGAATTTTGATACTATGTCAGTCAAACGATCAACTCGTTTTGCACTAGCTTTGAGCTTTTCTTTTCTTCCCGAGCCGCCATGTTTTCCAACTATGATCAGATTGACATGCTTTAGTTTTGCAAGATCTACGACCTGACCATAATTCCTTGAAGTACACAGTATTTTGTGATTTTTACCTAATTTTCGTGCTAATGGACCAAAAAATAGCAATTGTTTCGGTGTAAGGACATCAAACCAAATTTTCAAACATTTTGGATAGAATTTGAGGATGGAAAAAGTTTTTCTTAGCCTATACTCTTAAATTCGCATGATTTGGTCTCCATAAAGATTGTTGTTTACGGACTTAGCACTGAGGGATACTCTATTGCGTGTCAAATGGCAATAAAGGGAGCAGACGTATTCATTGTGGACGAATCCGCGCATATGGCAATTTCCCTCAAGGCAGAGATAGCTAAGACATATCCAAATGTTACCTCTCTAAAAGAGGATGAGCCTTTACTTGGTGTAGAACCAATCGATGTGGCAATATCGCACTCTGAATATCTCTTCTTTGCTCCACGAATCAGAAAAACTGGTCAAGAGGCAAAAATGGAGATTCATTCAAAATTCAAAGATGCTGTATCTTCTATGAAAAAAGGTGGATCAGTTATTTACAATCTTCCGACAGGGATAGGAGGTAACAATGAAACCATATCGCTTTTGGAACATATAACAGGACTTGAATTGGGAAAAGGAATATCATATTTTTATTATCCACTTTCAAAAGGATATGCTCCAGAAATAATTGGCTCCTTTAATGGGAAAGTTGACGATAAACTTGGTAAATTACTAGAGGTGGAAAAAAAGATGAAAAAGTTTGCATCTATACCTTCGGCTGAAATTATTCATGCTATAAAGGTCCTGACACAATTTTCAAGCTTGGCAAGTATTCTTGAAGTTTGTAAATTTGCACAAGATTCAGCTACGCGAAATGATCTTATATTCACTGATTACAAGGATATCTTTTTGGATGATATGACTAATGGGTTATATGATCTAAGATCACTTGGTACATCTGTTGAAGGAGCAGGTACAATGATGTATCTAGTAAATGGAAGTATAAAGGGAATTGAGGGATATGTTAAAAGACTTATTGATGAGATCAGGTCTACTCTGAAGAAGAATGAGCTTAAGGCAAGTAGGACTAGAGTGGTTCTAGTCTGGACACAAGATTCCTATGAGATGCGGGGAGATAAGGCTGACATGTTAAACTCTCTTGTTACCAAACTGCGTGACTATATAGGGGATGTGGAGGTGCAGGGGGATGGATCTGGACTTGATCTTTTCCATAATGATAAGACTACCATTATAGTGGCATGCTCAAAATCTGATTATGACAAGGTTGTTAAGAATGGGAAAGACTCTGATGTGATAATAATAAAAACCAACCCCTTATGTGAGATATTGTAATAAAGGTAATGTTATGCAAAATAATGGCGCAGACTTGACAAGTAATAATGACGAGACTGATGATTTGATAAATGAAATCAATGTAAATAACGAGGAAGGAGAACAGAAAATTGAGAACATTGAGGAACTGAAAAATCAACTGGAAGAAGAAAAAGAAAAAGCGATCTCACAGGAAAAAAAAATTCAATATTTGTTAGCGGATTTTGAGAATCTAAAGAAAAGAACCGAATCAGATGTTCAAAATAAGGTAAATTCCATAACTGATGATCTAATTCTGAAATTTTTATCAATTTATGATGATTTTATTCGTGCAAGGGATGCCTTGTCTAAACAGGATGTAAATGTAGACGGTTTAGACGCCATTTTAAAGAATATGAATTCCTTCCTGTATGGATATGGAATAAGACCTATTGAAGCATTAGGCGAAGTTTTTGATCCTAGATTACACGAAGCTATTTCTATAAAAGATGATCCCTCACTTGATGATAACACGGTTACGGCAGAACTGCGTAAGGGATATATTTTGAAAGACAGAGTTATTAGACATAGTTTAGTAGAAATATCGAAAAAACATAAAGAGATGATGAACTAAGATGGCTAAAATTATTGGTATTGATTTAGGAACTAGTAACTCTGCGGCTGCTGTTATGATGGGAGGAAAACCATCTCTTATTCCGGCCGCTGAGGGTACTACTATTGGTGGTAAAGCCTTTCCATCTGTAGTGGCGTTTACAAAGGATAGCCAACTTATAGTGGGAGAACCAGCGAGGAGACAAGCGGTAACAAATCCTGAAGGGACTATAGTTGCAGCAAAAAGAAAGATGGGAACTGATCATACCTTTAAGATTAATGATAAAGAGTACAAACCACAGCAAATCTCTGCTTTCATTTTACAGAAAATAAAACAAGATGCTGAAGCATTCATTGGTGAAAAAATCGAGAAAGCGGTAATAACAGTTCCAGCATACTTTGACGATAACCAGAGACAGGCTACTAAAGATGCCGGACAAATAGCTGGACTGGAGGTGGTTAGAATAATTAACGAGCCTACTGCTGCAGCACTTGCCTTTGGTCTTGATAAATCTAAACAAGACATGAAAATAATGGTTTTTGATTTGGGCGGGGGAACTCTAGATGTAACGATAATGGAAATGGGGGGAGGTGTCTTTGAGGTAATGAGTACATCTGGAGACACGCAATTAGGTGGAACCGATATGGACAAAGTTCTAATTGATTATATTGTTGACAATTTCAGAAAATCATCTGGGGTAGATCTTAGCAAAGATAGTACGGCAATGGTTAGAGTAAGGGAAGCAGCAGAAAAAGCAAAGATAGAACTCTCATCAGTATTTGAAACTGACATTAATCTTCCTTTCATATCACATGATCCATCTTCTGGACCGAAAAATCTAGAACTGAAAATAACAAGAGCGAAGTTTGAGGATCTCATCAATCCAATAGTGGAAAGATGCAGACCATCTATGACAAAGTCACTGGAGGATGCAAAACTATCGCCATCAGATGTCAGTAAGATTATACTTGTAGGCGGTCCAACCAGGATGCCCTTAATCAGAAAGTTTGTAGCCACTGTTATGGGCAAGGAACCAGAAGCTGGGGTGGATCCAATGGAAGCCGTAGCATTAGGCGCTGCTATACAGGCAGGAATCATAGCAGGCGAAGTAACAAGCGATATTGTTCTTTTGGATGTTACCCCTCTCACACTTGGAGTAGAGGTGCTTGGAGGATTGCGAGAACCAATTATAGATAGGAATACTACTATTCCATCGTCTAAAAGTAAGGTCTTCACAACTGCAGCTGACAACCAGACTGCTGTAACTATCCATATCGTACAAGGCGAGAGATCTATGGCTTCAGATAATGTCTCACTTGGAAGTTTCAACTTGTCTGGAATTCCTCCAGCGCCAAGAGGCGT
The DNA here is from genome assembly GCA_027315065.1 of Nitrososphaerota archaeon. Lineage (GTDB taxonomy): Archaea > Thermoproteota > Nitrososphaeria > Nitrososphaerales > Nitrosopumilaceae > Nitrosotalea. The sequence goes on from DAHUYT010000012.1 coordinate 27,228, forward strand.
GCCTCAAGTCGAGGTAAAATTTGATATCGACGCAAACGGAATTCTAAATGTTACCGCCAAAGATCTTGCGACTCAAAAGGAAGCCAAAATTACAATCACTGCTAGTACCAAACTTTCAAAAGATGATATTGAAAAAATGAAAAAAGACGCTGAAGTCTTTTCTGAACAGGATAAAAAGAAGAAAGAAGAGGTAGAACTAAAAAACGAGGCTCAACAGTATATCTATGCTACTGAAAAATTGATAAATCAAGATCTCAAAGATAAGATATCTCAAGATCAGGGAATAAAGGTAAGTGAAGCCATAAAGGAACTCAAAGATGTTCTTGACAAAGAGATTTCTGAAATAAAACCAAAACTTGATGCCTTGAAGAAATTAGTTAATGATATCAGTACCGAACTTTACAAAAATGTAACTCCGCCTCCCGGGGCAGGCGCGCAAGGAGATACAGGATCTCCCGGTCAGACTGCTGGAGAAACAACAAACTGATGTTTATACTGGAGACTAATACTATTTTATAATCATGAGTACAAAACGCGATTATTATGAAGTCTTGGGTATTCAGAAAAATGCTTCACAAGATGAAATAAAATCTCAGTATAGAAAAATGGCCCTTAAATTTCATCCAGACAGGAACAAGTCGCCTGATGCTGCTGAACATTTCAAAGAGATATCCGAAGCTTACGCAGTTTTATCAGATTCTGAAAAGCGTAAGATCTACGATACTCATGGTCATGCTGGAGTTGATGGCAGATATAGCACCGAAGATATATTCCAAGGATCTAAAGTCAATTTCGAAGATGTTTTTGGTTCTGGTTTTGAATCAATCTTTGAAAATGTCTTTGGTAGAGGAGGAGGTTTCAGATTTGGTGGCTTTGATTTTGGATTCGGTAGGGAAAAAGGGGCAGATCTAGTATATGATACAGAAATAACGCTTGAAGACGTCCTTAGGGGAAAACGGGAAGAAATTGAGCTTCCAAAATACATTGAATGTGTAGATTGCAAGGGATCAGGTGCTGCTCCTGGGACATCTATGAGAACTTGTTCTGTTTGTAACGGTCATGGTCAGGTAAGAACATCTCGTAGTAGTGGTTTTTCTACATTTGTTACCGTTCAACCATGTAGTACTTGTAGGGGGCAAGGCAAAATAATAGAGAGACCATGTTCTAGGTGCAAAGGAACCGGTAAACAAAAAGGAATACACCATTTCTCATTTGAAATCCCTCCAGGTATTGAAAGTGGTGAATATCGAATTAAAGGAGAAGGTGAATCAACGTTAAACGGAATAAGCGGTGATCTCATTGTTAGAATCAAAGTTAAGCCTCATGAAAAGTTCAAGCGTGATGGTGCAGACATATTTTATGATGAAAATATTTCTATCACTGATGCAGTACTGGGCAAGAAATTGACTGTACCAACCTTGGAAGGAACTGAAAAAATTGAAATTGAAGCAGGAAGCCAACCTAATACGATAATAAAGATAAAAGGAAAAGGCTTGTCTCATCAAGGATCTAGAGGCAGAGGAGATCAATATGTCAGACTTGTTGTCCACATCCCAAAGAAAATAAACAAACGCCAACGCGAATTACTCGAAGAGCTGCGAGACATCTTGAACCAAGAGGAATAAGAATTTTGAAGATTGCACTAGACGTAGATGGAGTTCTTGCAGACGTTATACATTCTTGGATATCATACAGCAATCAAGTCAGAACAACCATACTAAAATCGGACATATCAGAATGGGACTTTTGGAAAAAGTACAATATAAGTAAATTTGATTTCTATGAAGAACTTTCAATGTGCTGGAAATCTTGGAAAACCATTCCTCCAACTGAAAACGACATTTCTTCTGTATCAAAGGAGCTTTCAAAGATAGGATCTGTGGATATCGTTACTGCAAGAGAGGACTCTACTAATAATGATGTAAAAAATTGGCTTAAAATGCATAATGTAACCTTCAAGAACTATGTGGGAGTAGTAGAAGGAACTGAAAAGGCAAAACTTGATTACGATATATTCATTGACGACTCTCCTATAAATGCAAAAAGTATGCTTGCTGCAGGAAAATCAATAATACTCTACAATCAGCCATGGAATCTTGATTTTCCTGATCCTAGAGCAAAAAGAATCTATGAACTAAAGAATGCGGTTTCCATTATCAATGAAATTAGTCGTAATTGTTCCTTACTGTCATAAAAAAGACACTTATTCTGGAGTTTTAATTTTGACGTTGCGGGGGTCGCCTAGCCTGGTCAACGGCGTAAGGCTCAGAACCTTATCTCTTAGGAGTTCGTGGGTTCAAATCCCACCTCCCGCATTACAAAATTTTCTAGTATCACTGAAAAATTTATAATCCATTGGATAATTGTTGACCTTCATGAAAAGGATAGAGGCAGTAATATTGCCAGATAAGCTTGATGCTGTAATTGAAGCATTAAAGAAAATTGGTGTTGGCGGTATTACTTTATTTGACGCTAAAGGTTGGGGAGATCAAGTAAATTAGCACGTAACTCTGAGAAAACTTTAGACTCGTACACAAAACTCAATGTAAAAAGTTATGTTCTTACAGCAGTGGATGATTCAATTGTTGACAAAGTAATCAGTGCTATTCTTGATACTGCAAGTACTGGCTCTGTAGGTGACGGAAAGATCTTTGTCGACGATATGGATACCGCAGTAGATATAGGAAGCGGTCAAAAAGGAATTTATGCAATATAATGTCATATTCATTCTGAGCTTATACTAATTCGTGACTTTATTTTTGCTTCTAACAATTGATTTATTTTCTGACCATCAACCTTTCCGCGAAGATTTTTCATTGCAAGTCCCATCAGCGGTCCAATGGATCTTAATCCTTGCTGCTCAATTATTTTGATATTGGATAATACCAATTCATCTAATATGTTATTTAGATCTCCATCTTCTATTGTATTAATTGCATTCTTTTGAATTGCATCCTCTATAGAACTAGCGGTTTTATTCATCATACTCTCAAATATGATCTCAAGCGATTCCTTTGCAATCCTTCCTTCTGCCAAAAACCCAAATGCTTTTGAAATATCAGAGTCCTTCAATAATCTAGAGTCTAGTCCACGTCTCTCAAGATTAGTAATGGTTCCACTAAGAACCGATGACACAAAATTGGGAGAAATTCTTTTATCTTTGCATATAGTCTCAAACAAATCTAGATATTCAGAATCAAATATCTGTAAAGCAAGCTGAGAATTCAACTCGTACTGTCTCTGAAGTTCCAATATGCTCTCTTCCCAAGATCGTGGTATCTTTTTTTTGGCCTCCTCTAACTCGTTATTGGTTATCATGATAGGAGGTATGTCAGTCTCAGGATACATTCTAGATGCTCCTGGCCTGGGTCTGAGATATACCGTTTCTCCAGTGATTGTGGCCGCTCTTGTTTCTGCCGGTACGCCGATTTTTGCATCTTCTATTCTTTTGATTATGGATTCAATTACTATGTCTAGTTTTTTTGGTTCGCCTGCAAGAATTAAGAAACCATCATTTTGTTGGCTTTCTAGAATTTTTTTTACTTGTTGTATCTCAGTCTCTTCGATCCCATAGTTTGGAAGCTCGTCTGAATGAAAAATTCCTCCCAAACCAAAAAATCTCACTAATTCTCCTAATTGCTTACCCAGTCTAATTCCAGGATATGGTTCAAAACCAAATATGCCTGAAAAATTCTTGACCTTTATTGCTTTTACGGCCGCACCATCCACTAATGCTTTCTGAATGGTCTTTGATTTGCAATTCCTAAAAGCACCTGTTACGTCTTTTACGTCTCTTTCCTTTGCGATACGTTCAGTATCTAATCCTTTTAGTTTATCAGCTATTATCTTCAGGCCATGTTGTCTTTTGGCTTCATATTCAACTACTTTTTCAAGCTGATCGAGTTTTTGTACTCCTTTTACTTCCACAATCCCACCCCCCTCGATAGATACATTGACATCTTGTCTTATTGACCCAAGTCCTCTCTGAACCCTCTTGGTTGCTCGCAATAAACGTCCAAGCGTCAATGCTATTTTTTTGATCTCTTCTGGTGTTCCACTCACCGGCTCTAGTGCTATCTCTACTAAGGGTATTCCTAACCTATCTAAGGTGTATTCTCTAAAGTTAAATGAATCATTTAGAAGTTTTGCAGCATCTTCTTCCAAACAGATACTCTGTACCCCGACATTTTTACCATCTACTTCAAGACTTCCTCCAAGTCCAATTAGCATGGTTCTCTGAAAACCAGATGTGTTTGAGCCGTCTATGACCAATTTTCTCATAACATAAATCTCGTTGAAAATGTCTGTTCTTAACGCAGAAGCCATTATCAAGGCAGTTTCTTTTGAGCTAGGGCTGAGATCATGTGGAGGCTCTTCGTCCTGCTCCACAAGACAGCTACTCTCAGGGTTGGCATAGTATAGTATGGTCTTCTGTTTACTGGATTCAAATAATGCACTAGGATCAAATTCTCCAAGCTCACTTCTTGATATTCTTAATCTTCTGACAAATTTCAACGGATACTCAGTTGACTCAATCAATGAACAATTACAGAATAATTTTGTTCCTGTTGCAAGCTGTTGGTGTACCTCAAGTCCAACCTTTAGACCTATACTATTTATCTGAATTTCAGACACTTCTATTTTTAGCGTTGTACTCGTTTTAAATCTTAGTCTGAAATTTCAGAGGCGATGTTCTCTTGCATTATCTTTTCCATTTCATTGATATCTCTAGTATTACCCAATGCCCACATGGATTTAACAAGAGCAGTTTCTGGAATCATATTTCCAAGTGGAATTACACCTAGATTCAACAAGTCTCTTCCACTATCATAAACTGTCATGCGAACAATCCCGTCTATACATTGTGACGTCATTCCAACGAATAATCCATTTCTTTTCATGCGTGCGATGGATTCATGCATTACTTTACCCACATGGCCAAGACCAGTTCCTTCAAAAATAATTGCCTTGTAACCTGAACTCATCGCATAATCTATCAACTTTGGATCAAGGCCTGGATAATATTTTACTAACATGACTTGACTATCGAAATTGATCCTAGGATTGTACGTTTTCTTTAAAGGACTAAACAATGGATCTTTCTCAATGACATCTTTCTTTACAATAAAAGCAGGAGATCCTCCTATTGTCTGAAATGCATTTCTCTTGCTAGTGTGGTTCTTTCTTACTCTTGTTCCCCAATGGCATGCGACCTCATCATCGCTTATTGAATTATGCATCACAACAAAAATTCCGCTAGTATCTGTTTCAACCAGAAACCTAGCTGCTGAAATAAGATTTAGTGCAGCGTCTGAAGAAGGTCTATCTGAAGATCTTTGTGAACCTACCAAAGCTACAGGTTTTGGAAATCCTGACAATGAAAATGAAAGTGCTGCTGCTGTATAATGCATTGTATCTGTACCATGAGCTACTATGATGCCTTTGTATTCAGACCTAGAGTATGAATCCAGTTTTTCTGCAATTTTTATCCAATGCTCTGGCAGAAGATTTTCAGAATATTCGGAGAACAAAACCTCCGTGTCAATGTTAGCTATCTCGGATATTTCTGGCACACTAGCATTGAGTTCTGCAGCTGTCAGAGCTGGATACACGCCTCCAGTTCTATAATCGATCTTGCTTGCAATAGTTCCACCAGTTGATATCAGTAAAATCTTGGGCAGTTTAGGATCTGTTCGTAACTGTGTTATGTTCTCCTTCTTCACAGAATGGCGCGATTCTACTTCTATCTTGATAATTTTTTCAATTTGCAGTCCTATGTTGTAACCATTTTTCAGTTTGAGAACAATATGTTCATCATCACTATGTTCGTATCGAGGCATCAAAATTCCTGAATAGGTTGAATCTGTCTGAACTTTAACTAGGTCTCCTATCTCTATCTTATTTTTAGTTAGGAATTCAAGGCCCTTTCCACGGTATCCAATATGTGACATTTGCTAGGATTAGGATTGGTATTTTATTAAAATTACCTGTAGTAGGGTACTGCCACCTTTTCGCCTATCTTAAGTTCTTTCTGAGTTCTTACTTTTCTAACAGCTTCTTCAAAGTGTCTCATAGTTACTTTGGCATTAGCTGCTTGTTTTTCTGCCTCTTTTTGATCGGGATACTTGGCAAGAAACTCATGTATGACAAGAGATACTGCTGTGTTGGCTATGGATGCTACATCTGCACCGCTCATTCCATCGCTTGATTCTGCAATCTTATCCAAATCTACATAGTCTGGATTCTTTGCACCGTCTACCATTGGTTCTCTTACCACTGGTATGTCCTTTGCATTGATTTCTAGTATCTTCTTTCTTCCCTCTTTGTCAGGTAGAGGTACCAAAATGATTTTGTCGAATCTGCCAGGTCTTAGTAGTGCGGTATCAATCATGTCTGCTCTGTTGGTGGCAGCCAAGACGACTACGCCACGCAAGCTTTCTATTCCATCAAGTTCTGTTAGCAACTGGCTAACTACCCTCTCGGTTACAGCTGTCTCTCCTCCAATTCCTCTGACAGGTGCTATTGAATCAATTTCATCAAAAAATATTACACAAGGCGATGCTTGTCTTGCTCTTCTGAATATCTCCCTTATTCCACGTTCTGACTCTCCTACCCATTTTGATAATAGCTCTGGACCCCTTACTGATATGAAGTTGGCCTCACTTTCAGTAGCAACTGCCTTTGCAAGCAAAGTCTTACCTGTCCCACTTGAACCATGCAACAATATTCCTCTTGGCATCCTATGTCCTAGCTTTGAATACAATGTTGGATATTTCATAGGCCATTCTACTGCTTCCTGTAATTCACGTTTGACAGTTTCCAGTCCTCCAACTTCGTCCCAACTAACATCTGGATTTTCAATAAAGACTTCGCGCATTCCCGAGGGTGTTACCTCTTTGAGAGCATTCTGGTAATCTTCATCATTTACAATCAGCTTATCAAGAGTCTCAGGAGGAAGCTTCTCGTCCTCTAAGTTAAGTTCAGGTAACAACCTTCGTAAGCATTTCATTGCTGCCTCTTTACACAAATACTCCAAGTCTGCACCAACATATCCGTGACTTATTGCGGCAATCTTGTCTAAATTCACGTCATCACTAAGAGGCATGTTTCTTGTGTGAATCATTAAAATATCTTTTCTACCTTTCTTGTCTGGTACCTTGATCTCAATTTCTCTATCAAATCTGCCAGGTCTTCTAAGTGCAGGATCTATTGCATTAGGTCTGTTTGTGGCAGAAATTACTATGACTTTACCTCTTGCCTCAAGACCATCCATGAGTGATAACAATTGCGATACCACTCTTCTTTCTACTTCTCCTGTTACCTCTTCCCTCTTTGGCGCTATTGAATCAATTTCATCTATGAATATTATTGACGGCGATTTTTCCTTGGCTTCTTTGAAAATTTCTCTGAGTCTGGCTTCGCTTTCGCCATAGAATTTGCTCATAATTTCTGGACCTGAAATGCTGATAAAGTGAGCGTTACTTTCATTTGCAACTGCCTTTGCAAGTAGCGTCTTTCCAGTTCCTGGGGGTCCATACAAAAGTACACCTTTTGGAGCTTCGATACCAAGTTTCTCAAATATTTCAGGATGTCTTAATGGGAGCTCAATCATTTCACGAACTTTTTTAATTTCATCAGTTAAACCACCAATGTCTTCATAGGTTACCTGTGGGACGCCGCGCAAAGTCTCGCCTTTTTCTGCTATGTGAAATACAGTTTTTTGAGTTACAAGCACTGCATCTGCTGCAGGTGTAACACCTATTACTTGGAAAGTAAGTCTTCCGCCAAAATATGGAACCATTACATTATCTCCTTTTATTAGAGGAACACTCTCCAACGCATCTGCAAGATATCTTTCATCAATTGGTGGTATTGCTTCAAGCGGGGCAACTACCACCTTTTCTGCAGCAACTGCCTTGATTTTACGTACTGCTACAGTATCTCCTATTGCGATACCTGCATTATTCCTTACAAGTCCGTCTACTCTGATTATTCCTTTGCCCTCATCAGATGGATAAAGTGGGAGGCATTTAGCTACTGTTCTTCTCTTACCTTTTATCTCAATAACATCTCCAGTGGATGCACCAAGTGAATCCATTGAATCATAATCAATACGAGCCACTCCTCTTCCTACATCACGTGTATATGCCTCAAGTACCTTAAGGGAGAGCATGTTCTGACTCATAGTTTAAACAACCTCAAACTAATTTTTATACCTTTGTTGTCTTTGATCCAGAACAAATAGATCAGAAGATTAAAATTTACAAGAAAGGGCACATTCGATGCTTTGGGTAAAAGACCACTAGTGAGAAGGCGGGGTAGGGGAGGAATGCAGTTTCGTGCAGCATCTACTGGCAAGTTATCTCCAGCAAAATACCCAAGATTTACTCTATCTGAACAACATGAGGCTGAGGTAGTTGATATAGTTCATGAGACTGGCCGTGACGCGCCTCTTGCTAGAGTAAGATTTGAGAATGGAACTTGGTCCCTTGTTCCGTCAGTTCTGGGTACTAGGATAGGTTCAAAATTCCAGTTTGGGTTAAAATCAGGTATTTCTTCTGGAAATGTAATCAGTATACAAAACATTCCTGACGGAACGCTTGTATGTAATGTAGAAAGACATTTTGGAGACGGAGGTTCTCTAGTGAAATCTGCGGGTTCTTATGCCACTGTATTTTCTCATGGTAATGAAGGTGTAACGTTAAAACTACCATCAGGCAAGTTTACCACTCTTCATCCACAGAACAGAGCTATGATTGGAGTACTTGCTGGGGGCGGAGCAGGTGATAGGCCTTTCATGAGAGCAGGCGTGGCATGGCGCAAAATGCGTGCTAGGGGTAGAAAATATCCGATAGTAAGAGGTGTTGCTCAGGCAGTGTATGTACACCCACATGGTGGTGGAAGACATCAACATGTTGGTAGAAGTTCAACCGTTTCAAGAAACGCTCCTCCTGGACGTAAAGTCGGTAGCATAGCGGCAAGAAAGACAGGAAGAGCTAGAGTTAAAGAAAGAGCATAATCTGCTAAAGCTAATTAATGGTCACGGCAAAACCAGATTTGTGGCCAAAAAAAGAGTTCATCTTTACGTTAGCGGGAAGGTTCAGGGAGTTTATTTCCGGCAGGGCATGAAAGAAACTGCAGAAAAAAACAATGTGAAAGGTTGGGTAAGAAATCTTCCAGATAAAAGGGTTGAAGCAGTATTGGACGGCGAAGAATCTAATGTGGATGCTGTAATAGACTGGAGCAGTATTGGTCCTCCTGGAGCTATAGTGGAAGAACTCAAAGTTGCAAGCGAAAATAATATTAAAGAACTTTCAGATTTTGAAATACTTTAGTGTATGTTTGAATAAGCATCATGGAGTAGATTCTTGATCTCATCAAGATTTTGATTTGCTTTTATCTCGCTTTCTTTTGTTGGCTCTTTTCTATCTCTTCTGATTTTTATAATGACAGACTCTCTTTGTGGCTCAATATCCACAAAGTATCTAAAGGTTATAGATTTACAAAATACTATCCTATGCATTCGCACATCTTCTAGTACATTGTCACCTAATGAGAAGCAATAGTTTCGTAGTTCTTCAAATAATGGTTTCACTTGAGGTGTTAGCTGTTTCTTGAAATCATCATATGTTCTTGTATGCCCAGAAATTAGATCATCCATGTTTTGTCATTTTATAATGGAATATTTAGGTAGTAGCTCTGCCAGTTCCAGTCTAGGCAAATGGCCTCATCTCAAGTCAAGCAAGATCCGCCACGTAGACGACGCAGCGTGAATGCTCTACCTTAGGATTGCTCCCTCCCGGACCTCATCCCTTTCGGCAGTTAGAACTTGAGAGCTATCCCTTCGGACAGTCTCAGTCCTGCATCCACCCGCTTCGGCGTGATTTCATCTCCGCAAGTCAAGCGAGTATCATCCATCTAGAGATTTACCCAGCAGTTACTGACCTCTGCATATAGCCGGTTTCAGAGGTAGGGCACGGCTAGCGCCCTAGTCTTCCCTACTACCAAAATATCTTTATGATGGGATCTTTATGTGCATTAGGGTCGATTTAGTCCTAGATTCAATAGTGTATTGCACACGGAACACACATCCCCAGTGCACTCTTCTCCACACTTTGAGCAATTTTTCCACATTTTGCCCGTTTCATCTTTAAATGTGGAAGAAACCTTCAAAATTGATTTGTACATGTTGTTCTTGATTCCAATATGATTTTTTTCCAACGAATTTAGAAAATTGCGTATCTCAGTCCTTATGCCCTCATTCATGTGGGGGCATTCTTCTGACTGAAACGGAATATCATTTGTAAAAGCGTAAAAGACAATCTCGCTTTCATAAATTTCACAAAATGGCTTTATTCTTCTTGCTTTGTTATTTGGTAGTTCGGGATCCATCCAACCTATCTTGCTTGTATCACCTGAAAGAAGGTTGATGATAAAAGTCTGAATAAAATCGTCCATATTGTGACCTGTTGCAACTGTATCCACTCCTAATTCCTTTGCACCAAAATCGATAGCACGTCTTCTTAATATGCCACATATAGAACACGATGAGATCTTTTCCTTTTCTCGTAGCTCAAGCGATTGTTCCAAGGTAGTGCCAAAAAGATCCTTGTATGAATAAACATCATACACAACCTGAATCTTGCTGCAAAAATTTCTTACAATCTCTAATGCCTCGTCTCTGTATCCTGGAATTCCTTCGTCAATTGTAATGGCCTTGAGCGTAAAATCATGATTCAATGAAATTTGCTTCAATGTATGTAAGAGTGATAGCGAATCCTTTCCGCCAGAAACAGCAACTCCAATCACATCTCCGCCATTGATCATCTTGTATTTTGAGATGGTTTTTGCAGTCTTTCTTACAATTGACTTTGAAAAGCAACCTGAACAAAGATTTTCCCCAGAATATTTCCTAGAGTAAACTGTTATGTTTTCACACCAATCACATTTCATGGCCAAGTCTTCTCACCCCTTAATTTAACTATATTTTGCTCGAGTTTCTTAAACTGTAATAAAGCCAGACTTGAGTGCCGATAATGCTATGTTTAGTCCAAATAAAATAAAAGTAAAGATATACAGCGATAGCATAGTTCCCTTCAATGCTTTTTCAGACATTCTTTTTTCAATTATGCTATGGATAAATTTGCCGCCATCAAGTATGGGCAAAGGTAGCATGTTGAATATTCCAATAAAAAATGATAACATCCACAACCACAACAAAAACATGAATACATCTGGACTCCAATGTATGTAATAGGGTACTACTGGCTTGTAGGAAGGTAACGCAGCCCTCATGATCCCAAGCATGCCCTTATGGGGGTCGTCTTTTGACGGAGTAGTTATCACAGGAATTTGAAGAGTCTGTCCTGATCTGGTTACAGTGACAGTTGCAGTATCTCCTGGCTTTAGCTGAACTTTTGTAAAGTCTTGTGGCAGATTTATGTGAATTCCATTGATCTCTGTTATAATGTCGTTTTTTTGTAGTCCGGCCTTTTCAGCTCCTGATCCAGGTTCGACAGAAATTATTGGAACTCCCAAAGGTTCACTGTATAGTACATTTCGTATGCCGTCTGGCATGATCAGGGCAAAAGATGGATTGAACAAAAGAAGGCCTGCAATGACAAAAGAGAATATAACATTTGATGTTGCACCTGCACCGATTACTCTGAGCCGTGACATTTTTTTAGCTTTCGCAAATTCTTCTTCATCGGGTTCTACAAAACCTGCAAATAGCGCAATAAACACAGCAAAACCTCCTGTCTTGATCTTTATCTTTTCAAGGGTTGCTACTATTCCATGTGCGCCTTCATGTATCACTAATACGATTGGCACGGCAAGAAGAAAGTACGCTATGTTGGAACTTGATTGAATTGTAACTCCGGGTATTAACACTGTCATCTCTGCAAATGACGCTGGCTTTACAAAGTAGTTTGAAAGATTAGAGATGAGATACCAAAAACCAGCCCCCATCATTATAAACCCCAGTACGACACTTGCATTTGAGAAAATTCTTGTTGCGCGTTCCGTTCTGCCTAAAAGCCTGGTTAAAAGTAACTGGACATTTTGATTTTTGTAGGTTATACTGTATGGTTTTATCTCAAAACCATGTTTATCCAGTTTTGAGATCTTTGCTATCGCAAATACGATAAACCATGCAATCAAGACATAGATGATAGAATTATGCTGTAAAAATTCAAATGTCAAATTAATTGATACTCTTTTTAGTCAGGGCAAATTTATCAGTTGCTATATGGGGATCGTGATAGTTTCAACATATCCTGACAAAAAATCCATATCTAAAATTGCAAATATGACAGTAAACAAGGGATTAGCTGCATGTGTTAATTATACAAAAATAAACTCTGTATATGTATGGAAAGGAAAGACTGAAAACACTGAGGAGTTTTTGGCACTTTTCAAGACCACGGCAAAAACAAAAGAACTGCTCAAAGAAGAGATTGCAAAAACGCATCCATACCAAATTCCAGAAATTGTGGAACTAAAAATGGACTCGGTAAATGCATCATATCAGATCTGGCTCATGGATTCAACTCGTAAGGCTAAATCTAAGAAGAGAAACAATGCCTCCAAGAGATGAGATCCTAAGTCCTACGTCTGTTGTTGAATCTACTGCATATACCTCTACTCCCTTTCCTTCGGATTGATTTAGGAACGCGATAATCTTGTCTTCGTCATGATCCTCGAAAATCTTGTCAGAGAAGACTAGAGATTGTACGGCACCCGCTTCGTTTGCTCTTGACGTTTCCTCAAAACCCATTGTAAACTTGTTAATTTTTTTATTTACCATAAGCATTATCTCATCTAAAATGGAAGATACCTTTGCAATCTTGCTTTTGGTGAGTGCCTGTCTCATCGTTTCTGACTTGATAAATGTATAGATGCCGTCTTCTCCACTTGAATCAATTCCATCGATTACACGAATTGCATGTGTCTTAATAGACGGTAATTCAAAAAGAAAATTTCCTAACCTTTTTTTTGTTTCTCCAGGACCAAATATTATGATCTCATCTTTTTCCCTTATTGTAGATGATATTGCATTTTGAACCTCTTTGAAAAAATCTTCTATATTGAATTTAGATTTGTATCTTTTTCCGCTTGCGCCAGAATATAGGTTAGGTATAATCTTGAGATGAGTTCCAGTCAGTCTTCCTATGCCACAATCAGTAGTATCTACTGCAACAAGTAAGAAACTGCCAGTATCTTTCTTTCCAAAAATCAATTTATTTTCAATATCGCTCCAATTTTTCTTAATCAGAGTTATTGGCTCGCCAATTCTCAGAGTTATGGAATGATGTGAACCCTTGCTAACGGATTCACTGTCTGATTCTGTTATTATTCCATGAACTTTTAATCTGTCAACGACATCATCAATGGAGATTTTTTCCACATCCAGCGCAACACGAATTTTGATCCTTTCTCCCCTATCAGGTCTTGCAAAGTCTTTGTCTTGTTTTACAACACGGGTAGTATCTCCTATTATTTTGTCTCTATTGCATATGACTCTTCGTAATGTAAAAAGGTCATCAGACTCTTCAGGTATTAATGCGACCGAATTTTCATCTATTTTCTTTGTAATCAACTTTGTATCCTATAAGAACCTATAACAATAAAAAAAGAGTGATCTAATTCGTTAATTCATTGGACTTACCTGATTCTCTTCAGCCTTTTTTCTCAGATAATTTTGAACCCACTCTTGTGTTATTACTCCGGCCTCAGTCAAGTTTACCAGTGTATTGGTCGATGCCTCGCCTGTTACCTTTCCAGTGGTACGTCTGATTTGTCTCCACTTTAGATTTGTATTGCCGCTTTTTGATGAATAAATTATGCCAAGAACCTCTTTTGCATTGACAAAAATCATATCGCGAATCTTTTTGAGAGTTACCTTGTCTGCTGCTTCTACATAGATTAAACCAGGTGAAGTCTCACGTTCAGGAAACACTTCGTAATCTTCCAAGTAACTTTCCGGAACAAACGAATTACACGTACTTAGGATTACGAATTTCCTAAAACTTTCAAGTGAACAGGTAGCGTCGATTGTTACCATTTATCTAGATTTAGCAACCGCCTTTTATCAAGCTTCTTGAAAGACTCAATTAGGAACAAAAAAAATTACTTATTGCAGGCGTTGATGACCAAATCCCTTTGATTTGATGAGAAGGATCTTGAGTTCTGAGCCTGCACTTGATTTTTATGAAATGAGAAATTCTACTATATCATGAAATCATTCACTGAATATTTGACGTTTAATATTCAATCACGAAGAGGATTTGTGAATATTACTCATGACGTGCAAAAAATAATTCAGAAGAGTGGGGTCAAAGATGGCATCTGTCTAGTTAATGCGATGCATATTACAGCTAGTGTATTTATCAATGATGATGAAATCGGTCTTCATCAAGACTATGAGAAATGGCTCGAAGATTTGGCGCCTCATGAACCAATATCAAAATATGAGCATAATAAAACAGGAGAAGACAATGCAGACGCCCATCTCAAGAGACAAATCATGGGAAGAGAAGTTGTAGTTGCGATAACAAACGGTCAACTTGATTTTGGACCCTGGGAGCAGGTATTCTACGGAGAGTTTGACGGGCTAAGACCAAAACGTGTACTTGTAAAGATTATTGGTGAATAGCTAACTCAGAGAACCGCGTTTTTGGCTTCCTTCTGTAACCGGCATATTCTTAAAGCTCTCTTCATGATTCTGAGGACCGTGACTACATTTAACGCAACCAACCTTAAAGCCATTAGAATCCTTAACATATGTCTCACAACCACAGAAACAAGCCATACTCATTTCAAAATCTAATCCATGATATAACTTGTTTCAAAACTAAATCTTACAACACTTTCCACGAGGGATGTCATGCCCGTGGGGGCATTTTCTTGGATGCTTTAACATCGTACATAGGGCATCTGTGAACTGTTCGTTCATGTGATGCTCTATTCCACAAACCATCTCTTCATCAATGTCAACCTTGAGGGCGCTATCCATCAAAACTTCCAGCAGTCTACTATTTCGCATCATGTTGGAACCAATCTGTTCCCCATTCTTGGTTAGGGAGACTCCACCTTTGTTATAGTTTACAAGATTGGTATCATCCAGCTTTTTTAACATCTGTACAACGCTTGGCTGTCTTACATTTAGCATCTTTGCTATCGTGCTTATCTTTACTGGATCTCCGCCTTCCTTTATGTGCCATATTGCCTTTAAGTACATCTCAACATGCTCGGCCTCTGCCGTCCCAACAAACAGAACTTCTTGATCTTTCATAATATTTTGTAGTGTTTACCTTACTTTACGTCTTTTGATTCTCTCAATAAATATTCAAAGTACTCGCGCGCAAAGCCTGCAAGACCGGAGTGATCAGCCCATATGGCAACAGCTTCTTTTGAACCAGAGGTACCTAGTTCTTCTCCAAGTAACAAAACTACATATCTCTTATCTGAGATGATGCCTCCTCCAAAGAGTCCTTTTTTTAATTTAACCTTGGATACACGTGACAGCGACTTTAACGTATCAGTATCAACATCTTCAGATACCAAAATTATAATATCTACGCCTCTATCGTGCAATGATCTAAGCTTTGGCAACGCTTCCTTTGCCACAACCTCGGCGACTTTGGGTATGGCAATCATTACCTCATTTCTGCAAGAGTCAACCATTTCTAGAATCTTGGTTGCTATATTTACGACTCCTGAAATGATCCAAATATCAGGTCTCTCGCTTGTTCCGCTTTGTTCGTAGAGTGGCGTAAGTTCCTTCAGTATCACACTCTCGTTATTTCTGAAATCTGTCTCAGCTTGCTGTCTTGACGTCTGTACAGCTGTAGCAGGAGATTTTGCAAAATATTGCGTGGGGCGTGAATCATCGGAACCTATCCATCCCTTATCTTCTAGGGTGCCTAACACCTCGTATATCTTGGAATAGGGCACTCCTGACTTTTGACTCAGGTCAGAGGCTGTTATTGGACCAGTCTTAAGAAGGGAAGCATACGTCTTTATCTCATAACTTGTAAGCCCCATCTTCTCAAGGGCCTTCCTAGTCTTATCAGACAGGCTCATGTAATATCAATCAAAGGATTCATGATATATGTGTCTGGGATCGGAGTTTGATCTCAGGCCAGGCACGCACGAGTTCTACCTAATCATCTGGTGTCTTGTTGGAAATGTATTAAATACTCTTTCCGGAGATATGCCAGTAACAGCATGGAACTAATTCAAATATCTAATCTAAAGACTCCTACTATAGGTAAAAAATCTACCATCAGGTTTACTCAAAGCATATGTCCAGACTGCAACATGATACTTGATGCCGAGGTCTTTGAAAGAGACGGCAAGGTATTCATGACAAAGACCTGCCCCACACATGGTGAATGTGAGGAGCTCTATTTTGGTTCATATGAGATGTACAGGAAGTTTAGTACCTATTGGATGGACGGCAAGGGTGCTCATGCTCCTAATGTGATGATTGACAAGTGCTCTTGTCCAAATAACTGTGGATTGTGCTCTAATCATCTCTCACACAGCGGTCTAGCAAACATGATAGTAACTAACAGATGTGATTTGACTTGCTGGTATTGCTTCTTTTATGTAAAGAAAGGTCTTGAAGGTGCATACATGTATGAGCCTACCCAAGATCAGGTAAGAGCAATGATGAAGACCCTAAAGGCAGAAAGGCCAATTCCTGGTAACTCTATGCAAATTACTGGCGGTGAACCAATGCTAAGAGAAGACATTGCTGACGTTATCAAAATAATGAAAGAAGAAGGTGTAGACCACATACAGATGAATACAAACGGAATTAGGTTTGCTCTAGATCCGGAAGCACTGCGAGAAGTCAGGCTTGCGGGTGTAAATAATCTATATCTTAGCTTTGACGGTGTAACTCCAAGAACAAATCCGAAGAATCATTGGGAAATTCCATATGCATTAGAAAGTGCAAGAAAGACAGGAACCACTGTTGTCTTTGTTCCTACAGTTATCAAATCAATTAATGATCATGAACTAGGCGGCATTATCAGATACGCACAAAAGAATCTTGATGTTGTGCATGCAGTTAACTTCCAGCCAGTCTCGCTGACAGGAAGAATGGGCAAGAAAGAGCGTGAGAAATACAGAATCACAATACCTGACTGTATACAAAGAATTGAAGAGCAAACAGGTGCTGAAGTAACAGTAGATGACTGGTTCCCAGTTCCAAGCTGTATGCCACTGACAAACGTTATTGAGGCATTTTCAAGTAAACCAAAATACGAATTATCAATTCACTTTGCGTGTGGTGCAGGAACATACATCTTTGAAGATCAGGACACCAAAAAGTTTGTTCCATTAACGAAATTTGCAGATATTCAAGGAATGCTTGAGCTCTTTGAAGACAAGGCAGAAGAGATTCGTTCTGGCAAAAACAAGTACTTTACAATGCTAGAGGTCGTAAGAAGACTCTCAAGCTTTGTTGATAGAAAGAAACAGCCAGCAGGCCTTGACTTGGCAAAGATGTTTGGCAACATCTTGATGAAGAGATCATTTGATTCAGTTGGTTCATGGCATGTAAAGGGACTCTTCTTAGGTATGATGCATTTTCAAGACAAGTATAACGAAGACTTGGAAAGACTGCAAAGATGCGATATCCACTATGTGACACCGGACCTTAGAATAATTCCATTCTGTGCATTCAACGTAATACCAGAATGGTATAGAGACAGAATCCAAAAGAAATATTCTACAACAGTAGAAGAATGGGAACAAAGAGTTGGAGCAAAACTAGAAGATGGTCTCTACAGGGGTATCATGAGAAGAGGCTCAGGTGATGAGCTTGCAGCAGGATGTGCAAAAAGCCAGATGTTCCACGAAGCATCTCAAGCTTTGATGTAAATTTTATTTCATCAAATCTCTCACCTTCAAAATTCTAAAGATTAAGTGTAAGAGCATTACACCACAATTCTAATTGAAAATAGGAATCATTCATGGGTTTGTGGGTGGTGGCGGAGGGACAGAAACAACTCTGCTTGCTCTAATTGAAGGATTGATGGAGCACAAACACATCGTAAACCTGTACACAGTTTCTAAACCGACAATTCCACTACCTAACATAAAAATCCAATCTATCTTTCCTTTTCGCTTGCCATCTTTTGGCTTGTATCAGAGATATCTTGAATCAAAACTAACTGAAAAGGCAAAAGATGACGATCTGATAGTGCAGGTGTCTGGAGGCATAGCCATGCCAAACAGAAAAGACCAAAAAATTATAATTTATTGTCACCATGATTTTAGAAACGAAACAGAAAAAGATGTTACAAAGTACAAGGGCATATGGTCCGCATATTACAAGCCATACTATATTCTAAGCCAAAAATTTGTCAGTCAGATAGGCAATGAAAACATTATACTTGTAGCAAATTCAAAATTCATACAGGATTCTCTTAAGAGTAGATTTGGGAAAGATTCTATTATAATTTACCCGCCAGTTGATGTTGACATATTTCAGAATAACCTGAATAAAGAACAACGAGTGCTCACCATCTCGAGATATTCTCAGGAAAAGAACTTGGAATTTGCAATAGATGCATTAAATGAGATAGATACGCCGTATACCATTATTGGCAATACCAAAACTAGAGTAAATGAGCTATATTATGAGAGTCTTGCCACAAAAATCAAGAATGGAAAATCAACTGGAAAAATACTGCTAATGAAAAACATAGAACGCGACGAAGTGATAGAGAACCTGAAGAGATCAAAAGTGTATTTTCACGCATCACCTGAAACCTTTGGAATTTCTGTTGTTGAAAGCATAGCGGCTGGCTGTATTCCAATAGTGCCCAACAATTCTGCTCATGTGCAAACTGTTCCATTTGATGTCCTGCGATACGAACCAGATGACAAAAGAGATGCCCAAGAAAAAATCAAGAAGGCACTATTAGGAGAGTATGATGGTTTGCTGAATCAACTTAGAAACTCCATTGGCGTTTATGGAAGGGACACTTTTAAGAAATCCATGACAAACTTCATTGAAAATATAGGAAACTAAATGGTTGCTATGGGTCTGATATGTGATATTTTTTCCATCGTTCTGTATCAAGACTCATATCAATTGTCAATCTAGGACCAGTATAATCATTGAGTGTCATAGGTTGAATTTCAGGAGTAGTTAATCTGGCCAATTCAAACATTGAAATTTTCTCGTCTCCAACAATATGCACATAACCATCCAAGTTTTCCTTCTGTACATCCATTATTCCCTTGGATACATCTTGGGCAAAAAGATACGTTCCAAATCTGTCTACAAACGCACGTGGATAAGGCCATTTTTTCTTTGCCACGAAATTAGTTCTTATAATCAAATATTCAGGTAGTCTGTTTACTTCATATTCTCCTATCAATTTTGTCAAAGCATAGAAATTCTCAGGATATGGAATAGAGCTTTCTTTATACATTCCAGCATGTCCGTCAAAAACACAAGCAGTACTTATGTAGATGAATCTAGTGTCTCTTTTCTTGTCAAGAACTGCATCTACCAAGTTTTTGGTACCTTCCACGTTTGTATTCCATGCAAGTGGTCTGTTCTCTTCACATGGTCTTATGTGAGTCAAAGCAGCCGCATGTATTATGGTATCAAAGTCATGATTTCTTATATAGTCGATGACATTTTTCTTGTTAATTATGTCAAGTTCCTGATGTGTTGGTGTTAGTGCACTTGGAAAAATCTTTTTTAATTCGGTGCCAAGGGCTCCATTTCCACCTGTGATTAAAACACTCAACTTTCTTCTGATGTAAGTAAACTATGTTGTAAACCTTTCCAGAAAATCTAATACTGTAGCCTATCTATTTTTCCACTCAATATGTTGGCAACTCTCAAGGCAGTCTTACCATCACCTAGTGATTTATTCCACTCTAGATCGTTTTCATGCGAGGTAATGACCCTAACTGCAGTTTCTACATTTTTTGGATCTAATCCTGCAAGTATATTGGACCCTTCTTCTATGTATTCGGGTCTCTCAGTACTCTCGCGTATTGTAACGCAGGGTCTCTTAAAGTACAGTGCCTCTTCTGGAACTGTACCAGAATCTGTAATGAGGCAGAATGCATTCTTCTCTAATTTGGAAAAATCGAAAAAACCAAGAGGTTTTATCAATTCAAGACTGCTTGGTATCTCTCTTTTCTTGATCTTACTTAGCGTTCTTGGATGTATTGGATAAATTACTCTCTTCTTGAATTTCTTACCTATTGCTTGCAGGGAAGAGAAGATTTTTTCCAAGGTCTCTGGAGAATCAACATTTTCACTACGATGCGCTGTAACCAAAAAGTAATCACTTGGTTCCAAATTCATTTTTTCCATTATATTGCTAGATTCTATCTTGGGTGAAAAGTAGTCTATGGCATCAATTATTGGATTTCCTACAACGTATATTTTGCCTGGATGAATGTTTTCTCGAATCAGGTTTTCTCTGGAATATGTTGTATATGGTAACAAAAGAGAAGAGAGATGATCAATTATCACTCGATTTTTTTCTTCAGGCATGCGAAAATCATAACTACGCATACCAGCCTCAAGGTGAGCTATCTTTATTCTATGGTGAGCAGCAGGGATGGCTGCAAGTCCACTATTTGTGTCCCCCAAAATTAGTAAAACATCAGGCTTTTCCTTTAATAGTATCTCTTCTGACTTTGTTATTATATCTGAAACCTCTGGCCCATACTTGCCCGTTCTTATTTTCAGATCATAGTCAGGTTTGCGAATGTCAAGTTCATCAAAAAAAACTGAATTTAACTCGTAGGTATAATTCTGGCTTGTATTGACTGTTACATGATCAAAATTTGTGTCTAGCAGAGAGAAAATCCTGCTCAATCTGATTATCTCGGGCCTTGTCCCAAAAATGGACATTATTTTCATATGATATGGCATGATGTTATTGCCAAATTTAAAAGGTTTTCAGATGATTGCAAATTAATTTCAAAGGTTACACTATTGAGCAATTAAGACTTATTAACTCAGCGCCAATCATTGCATTTGAGTTGGATTATTCATCGGTCATAAATGACCAAAATATTCTGATAACAGGTGGTACAGGAAGCTTTGGTCATCAAATGATAAAAGAATTGATGATATACAAACCAAGAATTATCAGGATCTTTAGCAGAGATGAAGATAAACAACATCTTATGAGACAAGAGTTTGCAAATGATCCCATAATTAAGAGAATGCAGTTTGTCATAGGGGATGTTAGAGACTATGATAGGCTTTACACTGTAACAAAAGATATTGATATAATATTTCATGCTGCAGCACTGAAACAAGTTCCAACGGTAGAATCTCATCCTTTTGAGGCAGTAAAGACAAACATCATCGGGGCATACAATATAGTCAAGGCATCTGTTGCCAGAAAAGTATCTCAAGTAGTTGCGATAAGCACTGACAAGGCAGTAAAACCAGTCAACGCCATGGGTATGACAAAAGCGCTTCAAGAAAAAATAATTCTCTCTGATGATTTGTCAAAAGATGATACGATATTTTCCTGTGTTAGGTATGGCAATGTTCTTGGGAGCAGAGGAAGTGTAATGCCGTTATGGGATTTGAAGATAGCAAAAAAGGAGCCACTTCCTATAACTCATCCTGACATGACTAGGTTCATGTTAACGTTAAGCCAGGCCATCGATCTTGTCTTTTATTCGATAAAAAATGGAAAAGGAGGAGAAATATTTGTCAAGAAAGCACCTGCTGCCAAAATAGTTGATCTTGCAAAATCATATGCACAATTGAAGACAAGTCACAAGGATTATCCTGTAAGATACATCGGTATACGGGCAGGCGAAAAAATTGATGAGATTCTAGTATCGGAAGAAGAGATGCGGCGAGTTGAGGAAAAAAAGGATCATTTTGTGATAAAGCATGAAGAAGAATTTGATATGCAATCGTTGAAAAGCCATGTTAAAGTAAAGGAGTATGGTTCTGCTACTGTCAAACATCTGAACAAAAATGAGCTAATGGAACTTATGAAGAAACTTAAATGGATTACTTGATTTTATATGTATTTTATAAATACGTATATTTTTTCATATTAGGTTTTTTCTTTCACGTTCATGTATGACTTTAGTATGGAACCTGAAACAGATTTTGGCAATACTCTGAACATTATATCTCTTAGCATGTGACGACTTCTTGAAACCAGTGGCTTGGTCTTTTGGTATTCTTTTATGGCTTTTTCGTATTTTGTTCTCTCTTCTGGTGGGATCTTGTCTAGTATGAATTTTCGTATCTTGTTGGTCTGATCTAAAGATATGGCAGCTTTTTCCTTTGTAAGTTGTTTTTGGTGTACCCTGTATTTTGCTAATGTTTTCGGTATTAGATGTAATCTACACTTGTGTAAAACACAATATCTCAACCAAAATTCGTAATCTTCTTTATAACCAATTGTTTCATCGAATATGCCATATCTCTGAATTGCTGATCTGTGGATCAAACTAGTTGTTCCATTCCCAAAATAATGGTCAAGCAAAATTACACCTTGTTGAAAAGTTTCTAGTTGGTTGTAGTTTGGTTCTATGAATTTTTCAATCATATCTCCATCTGAATTTATGATGTCATAATTTGAATAAAATATGGTATTTTCTCTGTTTTCTACTTTTGAAGATTCTATGATCATCTCTTCTAAAGCATTGGGATATAGTACATCATCTGCACTCAACCACTTGAACCATTTGCCAGACATGTTCTTTATTCCTAAATTTAACGCAGATGCGGTACCACCATTTTTCTTTGTAATTGTAAGTATTTTATCTGAATATCTTTTTAGAATTTCTGGTGAATGATCTGTAGATCCGTCATCTACAACAATGATTTCTATATTGCTGTGTGTTTGGTTTAGAGCTGAATTGATACATTCTTCTAAGAATTCTTGGGCATTATACACAGGAATGACTATTGAAATTTTATCATTTTGCTGATTCAATAAATATCTTTTATCTAGGGGTTATTTTTGGTTAATTGTTAATTGATATACTGGTGAGAGATAGAAAAGCCATGGTCAGAAGAATTGCATTTCGGGCTTGGTTCTATTTTAGGCAAGGTTGGGCTCAATATTTTGCGTTTCTATTTGCAGCCGTGAATACTATGACTGTAACGTATTATCTAGCAATCAAGGACGTTCCAGTTTTGAAAGATATATTTTTTGGGTATACATTATTTTTGTATCAGGAATTGGTATTCCAATACTAGTTGGCGTCGGATATTTTCATTATAAAAAAAGTCGAGCGTATCACGCCGAAGCAGACATAACCACAGAATCTAATCCGTATTATTACAAGCTGCCTCCTGGTTATTGGAAAGAAGTAATTATGCCAACATATCTGATTGTCACAACCCTTCTCATGAAGATAACAAAAAACGAAAAATTAACGGAAGAGGAATTAAAAAAAATACAAGACATTCAACAAAAAATGGAT
>DAHUYT010000013.1:0-14160 GCA_027315065.1 Nitrososphaerota archaeon
GTGTTGCTGCCATAGTTTGCTACATACACATTACCATTGGCGGGATCAAAAGTTATGGCAGAAGGGTTGGTCCCGACTGGTATGGATGTCAGTAAAGTGTATGCATATGATGAAGGTAAATTACTTACAGACATGAAAACAATAAACATGGTAAACAGTATTCCAATCTTCAGTAAATGTGACTTGCTTTCGATGATGTTTGAATGATCAGAATGATTAAACCTAGAGTTTACATGATGCAGCACTCCATCCAATGAATTCATCAAGTAGAGTGAGATACATATGAATAAAATAATTGCCTGCCATTTTTGGGAACGATGTTAAAGTATTATAATATCAAGTTTGTATCATCTGAGACATACACCTCTTGATCCAATTTTGTAGAATCAACAAATCATGAAACATATGGGCTAGGATATGCTCATGAGATCGGATTATCATGTGGTTGTTGTCATAATAATATATCACAACATTTGGAAAAATTGAGATGGGTATGAGATAATACAGATTTTACCCAAAACGCTAGATATTTTTAAACCAGAAAGGAACTGGTACTGTTGAAAGTTCTTGGAATAATTGGTGGCGGTCAGCTTGGAATGATGCTGACTGAGGCAGCAAAGAAGATGTCGGAGCATATTTCAGATGTAATCATTCTAGATCCTAACAAGAATTGCCCTGCCGCAAAGTCAGGCGCAAAACAGATTGTTGCAGATTTTAAAGATAAAAACGCGATAGTGGAATTATCACTACAGTCTGATGTAATCACTTATGAAATAGAGTCAGGGGACAGCTCTGTGCTAGAATCACTGAAAACCTCAATCTCGGTCAATCCTTCTCCTGTAACCCTTAGAACAATACAGGATAAGCTAGCGCAAAAAACCTTCCTTAGTAAAAACAACATTGCAGTGCCAGAATTTGCCGCAATAGAGTCACTTTCAGATCTACAAAAGAAAATATCATTGTTTGGACTTCCGGTTTTGTTGAAGGCAAGGCGCGATGCATATGATGGCAGAGGCAACTTTAGAATCGAAAACGAGGGTCAAATTGAATACGCATACAAACTCTTCGAAGGGCGTCAGATGATGATTGAAAAAGCCATTGACTTTAAGATGGAAGTCTCGGTTATTGCAGCAAGAAACACGCATGGTGAGATTGCCGTCTATCCTGTTGTAGAAAATATTCACAAAGACAATATTCTTGAGATGACAATAGCTCCCGCAAGAGTAAACGCCAGAGTTTCTCAGGAGGCTGATGCCATATCTAGAAAGGTTATGGACATATTGCACGGGGCAGGAGTTTTTGGAATAGAGATGTTTGTGACACGGGATGACAGGGTCTTGGTAAACGAGATAGCTCCAAGGGTACACAATTCAGGTCATCACACGCTGCAATCAAGTGAGACTTCGCAATTTGAACAGCACCTGAGAGCCATACTGGGCTTATCACTTGGAAGTACGGAATTGAAACATCATGCCGTTATGTGCAACATATTGGGGCCAAAGAACTTTTTTGGAACATACAAGATAATCACAATTGAAAACAAGGAAGGGGTATTTTTGAAGATGTATGAAAAAGAAGAAGCAAGGCCTCAGAGAAAGATGGGTCACATCAATGTAATAGATGCAAACGATACAAAAGACACTGAGAGTCTGATTAATACGGCAAAGCAGATCATCGAGTCCATAAAATTTGAAAAGCCCTGAACTCATTTCCAAAAATGGCAGTCGATCTTTATATCTTGTTTAGATAATTGTTGTATATGCGTTTACTTTCGCCCCTTTGCGATTCTAATAATGACAATTACACCCTCTTTCATTTGGCAGTGCTGGTATTTACTATTACAGTACTGATCCCAATAAATTTTCATTTAGCAAAGTTGCCATCTATTGCAGCGCCTGTGTTTTTCTCAATTGGATTTATCTCGTTGTTCATGATTGTCAGAAATGAAAAGACAGGGCATGGATTGCTAAAATGTCTAGGTATAAGCAAGCATGCCGAGCAGAAAAGGTGGCAAGAACAATTTGTAGGCATAAAAAAGAGCAATCCTGACTTAAAAGTACTGCATGATAATAATTTTGCCACGAATTGCGTAGATCTGACAGCCCTTCTCCAAAATTTTATCGATGATGTAAAAAAGACGCATGGTCATCAGATGGACTATGTGACACTTGACAGTTTTTGTCAGCTAAAAAGTAGGTTGCTGGTGGTAAATCAAATGGAAAAGAGTTCGGTATGATGAACTATTTTAAATCTAAAAAAGCAGAATTTCAAGACGTTGAACAGGCAAGTATCTTCAAATCTGATCCTGAATCCTTGACAAATAACCCCAAGGTTACAGTTGATGAACTGGGATCTGCGTTATCTGAATTTGGCCTTACTGCAAACCAAAGCAAGGTCTACATATTTCTTGGAAAGTACGGCTCAAAGACTGCGCCTGAAGTTTGTAAGGCATTAGGGCTGCCAAGAACCGAAACATACCATCTGCTTAACGTCCTGCAAAGTCGTGGCGCGGTAACTGCGGAATTCAAGTCTCCTGTAAAGTACTCAACTGTACCAATAGAAAAAATGTTGACTACGCTAGTTAGCGTCGAACGGGAGAAGATCAACATGCTTTCTAAGCAAAGAGAAAAAGTGTTAGAACTATGGAATGACATTCCATCGT
Source organism: Nitrososphaerota archaeon (assembly GCA_027315065.1). Classification (GTDB taxonomy): domain Archaea; phylum Thermoproteota; class Nitrososphaeria; order Nitrososphaerales; family Nitrosopumilaceae; genus Nitrosotalea. Next base: position 2,663 of record DAHUYT010000013.1, read on the forward strand.
TTTTTGACGGTATAAACGATGAAACTAAAGAGAAGATGCAGGTTTTGCAAGGAATTCAATCAACAAACAACCGGACCGCATCCTTGATTCGAGACTGCAAAGATGAATTTTTAATGTTTTGTACGGAAAAAGACATTGCCAGGTTTTATCATTCGGACTTTTTTGAGATTCTGGATACCGCAAGAATTAATGCGAGATTCATCATATGCCCAGCAAAGAAAATCCCAAATTTTATCTCTAATGCAGACAAGTCGCTAGTAAGAATATTGCAGGGCGGTAAAAGCGACTCGACCTGTTTTTTAGTCAAGGACTGCGACGAGGTACTTCTTTTTACAAAAAATGCTTCTCATGTTGCAAATGAAGTCACAGCCGTCTGGACCAACTCCAAGTCTGTTATTGAGCCAATGCGTATGCTGTTTGATTGCTGCTGGGAAAAAGCAGAGATAAGATATTGAGTTTTACAAAAAGCGTGTAAACGGTTTACTATAGTCGTGGTTACTGCTCTATGATACACGCGTGTCTCTACAGTTGACGGTCTTATAGGGAGTGATTTTCAAAAATGGAAAATGTCTTTTAGAAAATGCCCCATTACTTATATATTATTTCTAGAGTTTTCTCTCATGGAACAGCCCCATAAAGTACGTACCGGGATTCCAGGATTTGATTCTATAATATCGGGTGGATTCCGTCAGGGAAGGACGATAGTCTTATCAGGTACTCCGGGGAGTGGCAAAACAACTTTTGGAATGCAGTTTCTATATTACGGCGCAAAGGACTTTGATGAACCAGGAGTGTTTGTTACCTTGTCACAAAGCCCAAAAGAGATAAGAAATGGTTTTGAGTCATTTGGGTGGAACGTACAGAAACTAATCGATGATGATAAACTGATAATAATTGATGCAAGGCCATTCAAAATGGAGGATGGCTTCATATCTCTTGACGAATCGCTCTACAGGGGAGAAAACTTACCGTTCATGCATTTGACCCAACTTATTCTTAGTAGCTTGAAGAGAATAAATGCAAAAAGACTTGTTATTGATTCCCTGACAGTACTTGCAATGCAATATACGAACTACTTTTACATAAGACAGGGATTGCAAGGAATGGTTTATGCGCTAGAAGATCAGCATTGTACATCCCTGTTGATATCTGAAAATATAGGTGATGAAAAAATACCTGCAGAGTGGCATGTTGCATCAGGCATCGTTTTACTTCATCATATTAGAAAGGAAGACACGATGGAGCGAGCAATTCAGGTAATCAAGATGCGCGGTACACGACACGGTGAACAGATCTTTCCAATTAAGCTTAGCGAGTCAGGGCTGCAAATAATGCATCCTAGACTTGTGCCATGAATTTAGAGATGTATATCTTTGGACTTGGACCAGATGGAGCTAAAAAGCATCTTCATCGAATAGGTCATTGTCTCTGAATCTGTCCAGATTGCAGTCATTTCCTGGGCTGCTGAACTGGCATTCTTTATGAAAAAAATAATCTCCTCGTCGTCTTTTGCAATAAAGCACAGGTTTTCCTTTGTGCTGGCAGGCATCTTCCTGACTTTTGACCTGTCAATATCATCAAAAATATACAATGATCTATCTGATGCTGACGTGAGAAGCTTTAGGTCTATTTCTTCCCTGTCAAGCGGTTCGAAAAAATCAGAATGGTAAAACTTGAGAAAGTCCCTCTCTGAACCAAGGATGAGAAACTCTTTTTTTGTATTTGTTACCATTTCTTTTATCTTGCTGTTTACCTGGTTTGCTCCTTGAAGCATCTGGAATTTATTCTCCTTTGCATCTTTTGTAGTGGTAAACATAGGTATGCTTTCCCACAACTCGACAATTCCTTTCTCCTCGCTTTCAAGTGAGTTGACCCTTTCTTTTTCGGCATTGACCAAAACCCATATGGCCTTGTTTAGCGGTTCTGCAGTGAACTTGGTTGGGTGTTGAAATGTTGCAGACACTAGGCCTCTATTTTGTAGTGTTGTTAACAGATGATAAGTCTCTGTCCTTGGAAGCTTTAGCGTCTTACAAACTTCAGGCGCAGTCTTTGAGCCGTACTTTCCAAGAAATATGTAGACCTTGCTTTGGTTTGCAGTAAGGCCAAACTTGGCAAGCTCATCTTGTAACCTGTCAATTGATAACCTATGTTCACGCAGCCTTGAATCGGGGGCAGAGTCAAATATTGTTACTTGCATCTCATCGTCATTCATGTTTATGCTCCAAGAATCGCACTGTATGCGTTCCACTCGTAGCTGTTCTTCTATAACAATATTCTATATTCATCATAGGATCCAATCCATACTGATACTTTGATATATTGTAGGCAGGTCTATTAGTTTTGATCTATTCTGTCTTGTAAATGATCTTGTATATATAGATACTATGTTATATTGATCTTTTTTATATAAATTATTGAATAAAATCTTGTCGATATAGTTATATTTTGATTTCATCCATTTCCTCCCTTTTGACACTAAAGATCGACCTGTACGTGAATTTCTTTTTGAAAATAGCTGGCTTGACAAATGCCAACTCTGCTGGAAGTTCATCATCTACGAACATGACACATCCAAGTTCACGCTTTAGTCCTTTGTTTATCAAGTCGTCTACTGCCTGTTTTATCTTTGTAATCCTCTCAAGTCCTGCTTTTGTCTGCTCTGCTGCCTTGAAGTAAAGTTCTAGTTCTCCCTTGATTCCTATGCCATCATATATGGATATGGCATCAAGGTTATGCCAGTTATTCTTTTGGTCCTTCTTTTTGACACTTTTCTTCTTTTTTGGGTCAGTCGTATCTCCGTCTATTTTCTGTCTAAACTCTTGCAACTCTTCTGCATTGACAGAGTCTGTGACGCGCAGTTTTTCACCTATTCGTTTTGAAAGTTCATCTGACCTTGACTTGAGTGCATTAATATCATCTTCAAGCGATTTTTGCAACTCAATTACTGTTCTGAAATTCCGTATTTTCTCTTCTCTCATTTGTTTTCTACCTTTTCTATGTTGACTGATGTGTCAGTTGATATCATATCATCAATGCTGGATGTTGGCAGGCGTTTGAGCTTCTTTGCACCATCTCGCAAGAATGCGATTTTTCTGTTCTTTATCTCCCTGTCTGCTGTTGCCATTGATATGACTGCAGGAATGGCGTACTTTAGTACATTTGCTGTTTCATCCAATGTTAATTGATCAAATCTCTTAGTCTCTGACTTGAAGTTTGGTCTTATTAGAACAAGATCTAAACTTGGTGTCAGTATGACACGCACATTTTCAGGAAGGTTCAAAAGTTGCGGATGCAAATCCACGGAAAACGAGAGGTATCCTGTGATAATTTTCAAAGAGTTGTACAGGTCATCTATGACGTTTACCTTTTCTTTGTCTAGCTCATATACCTGAACTGCCTCGTCGACGAGGCTCTCCATTGCCTTTACTGCTGCCGCTAGGTTGTCATCATTAGCCTTTTCATCAGGCGCCATCAGAGAAAATTCCTTTTTATATATAAATAAGGTGTGTATGTATCAAGAAAATACAATCTATGGGTTATTTGGCAGGCAGTGGAATTATCAAGGTAAAACACAGAAAGATTACGAAGTTACCTTGACAAGCCCTATGTATATTGTTCTGAAAACACTGTTTCCTTGATCGTCATAACCTGAAAGATTGATGTACATTCTATAATGGTATCCCGATTGTATGTTAAGCCCCGTCTGTGTGCTTCCACAACTATTTGGTACTTCACTTGGTGTTGTAAAAGTCAGCAAAGTGTTTGCGTATACAGGTATGAAATAACTGTCTTGAATATACCCATGTCCACTTCCAAGGGTGCCCATTATGTTATCGCTTGCACTACCGCAACCACTAGTACCATTGTCAGCTATTGCAACAGCTGCAGCAGAGTAAATTCCAGGTGTTACGGTTTGAAATATGATTCTAGTTGTGGCTGATACCAACCAGATACCATTTGGACCTTGGTTTGTGACAGAGAGTGTCAATGGATTACTGAGACTGTATGTATAGTAAGAGTCAAATGGCTGGGATGGTGGAGGTATTGTCAAATATGATGTAAATATATTATTTGGTACAGTGATATCATCTATATCCCATTTCATATCCTGCGCATAAGATGGCTCATTTGCATACGTGACATTGAGTACTAGTCTATCAGCTGTGCCAACAAAAACCGCACCGTTTGTACCAGTTGTGTTAAAAACATTTGTCTCTGTAAAGTTTTTGTATTCCCATCCGGTTGAGCTGGCGGCCCCATCGACATATGGCAGGACGACATTATTTGCTGTAAACACGTTTGCAAGCTGGGCGCCTGTCTGTGCGTTAACAATGTCTGCCCTGATATTCACCACATGTGCTGAAGGGCCATAACTTTTTGTGTACAGGCCACTTGCAGCTGTTGACGTATTTATTGAATAATTATTCCAGTACATGATATAATCTATCATTCCATTGAAACCATAGGTTGAGTGATTAGGGTCTCCGCCGATGTAGATACTGCTCACACTTATTGTCTCTTGAACTGAATTGCCACCTGAACTACTTCCAGTTCCAGCGCTTGCACCATTTATGTAAAGTGCACAGCTGTCTAGTCCTGTTCTTGTCGCAACAAAAAACGTCCAACTGTTAGTTGTTACTGCACTGGTACTAGTACATTGTACATGTGTACCTTTTGCAGTCTCAAACATGAGTTGTAAATTGCCGCTAGACAGCAAATATACGGTGAAATAATTTGAAGATGAGGAAAATGCACTATAAATGACTGCTTGGCTTGATGGCAATGTTGCAGGGTTGAACCAGCCAGTGACTGTAACATCGTTTGAGCCTATCTCATTGCCGCCTCCAGAAGTAGATGGATTTGGAGTAACTGAAAGATACTGATCGTCAGAGCCTGTAAATGAGAAACATCCTGAGCTATCTCGTGAACACGAAGACTGGAAGGCGGGGGCAGCATTACCTGTACCTTCAACCATTTCATTGTTGTATCCTGACGAATCAAACAATTGCTCACTTTGATTAAACAAAAATATCATGTCTGGCGAAGGTATATTCAATGTGGATGGGATGGGCACGCTCTTGTAGTACAAGGAAAGGACCCAGTTGCCCTGCGGAATACTAACTGCTGTAGTGTTGTCATAATTTGTGTCAAATATGGCGTGTTGTGTTGTACCATTGTTTACAAAGTTTATGGTGTGTCCTGTCTTGTTGTCTACTTGGCCGGAATACAGCTGGTATGCGCCGTTTAAGGTATCAAATGTTTCCTGGTGCAAGACCAATATGTTATCATTGGTTTTACAGCAGACTAGTCCTTGCGTTTGTAGCGATGTTTGGCTTTGCGATGCAAATTGAGGATATGCAAGTGTTACAGTAGCACTTGCAGTGTTTGTAGGACCGCTTGCAAGCGAGCCTGTGAATGTCACAGTATCGCCAGTATTTTGGCCAACTGTATACAACCACTTGAACGTAACTGATTGTCCTGGTATTAAACTTGGAAAACTGGATGGGCTTGGACCGCTTACCAATGAAGATGAACCTGTACCAGTTACAGAAACTGCCAAACGCGGTTGGATATTTAACAGGATGTTATTGTTTGATTGATTATTCATTACAGTGTAAAGAACTTGAATCGTAGAGCCTGGCGCGGCAGTTGGGCTTGCATTGATCTGCATAAATACTGGCGCATTTGCTCCGGTGTTTATGTTAAATTGCTGTTCATTGCCTCTTGAGGTGACAAGTTTTATGTTAAAGGCATCACTGGTGGTTACAGGGTGAGGAAAGGCTTGGCCTATGTTTGTCAGGGTTGTCGCCAGGCACCACAAAATTATGTGTAGGGGTATAGCTGTATGTCCAGTCTGTCCCTTCACTCTGAAGTGTCGTATCTGTTACCCACATTTTTGTAAAGTTGATGGGAAGAACTCCTGTATTTGAGACAGTGATGTTAAAATTGCTGTTGGCAATAGCCGCACCAGTGACCTGAAATTTTTCTTTGGCTTGATTTAATGTCTGCTGGCTCTGTCCAACAATTGTCTGGTCAAACTGGCCCAGAATATTCATGCTATATACTATATACGTAACGGTACTAGTCAGTGCAATTATGGCAAAAACCATGCCTACTACTGTAGAGAGTCCTCTTCTATTCATGGTGGCGCCGCCTGTATTGTAAAGATTGAACCTCTGGATGTAACCACAGATATGGTCTGTAAACTCTTATGGTCCCATGCCCATTTCTGCTCAAACGTCACTGATTGTTTTGGCAATATGGTGGTCGGCAACGTTGGCATAAAAGCACCAGAAGGTAAATTTGCGCCCCAAGACGTGCCATTTAGCTGTATCTGTGCAACTTGGACGCCTACTGTTCCGGTATTGGTTAGCGTAATGTTTACGCCATAGTTCATTGTAAATGGTGGGATCGACGATAGTGGACATTTTTCATTGACTCCATAACAAAACAAAATATTTTCAAAGGCCAGATTTTCGTTGGCCTGGTTGGTCACACTTGCAGTTGTATTTACAAGATTTGTTTCAAATGACTTGAGATTACTGTTAGACCAAGAAACCAGGGATGCTCCTAATATGGCCACTGCTGTAAGCAACAAGGTAGAGGTGACAACAGTGCTCAGCCCCCTGCGGCTTTTCATGAGATTCATGGTGAAACTTTGTCTTTTACCATGACTCTTATTGGTAAGTATGTATCTAGATTGAACTTACATTCGCCTCCTGGATAATCGGCTCAGTTGCAGGCTCTGGAGGCTGTGGCGCTGTCTCTTCTGTTTTTACTTCTTCCATCTTTGCCTCCTCTGTCTTTACCTGTTCAATTGATTCAGCATTGCCACCGCTTTGTACTGCAGGCTCTTGGGCCAAAGCCTCATCCTCTTTGACTTCCTGTGGAACAGCTGACGAAATCTGTGACAGCTTGTATGCCGGACACGGGATCTGCAGTGTCTTTGAGACTATGTAAATTAAAGGAAAGACCTCCTGATAGATTCCATTTACAACAACTGGTATGTTTTTTTGATCAGGCTCTAGCTGCTTTGACATCTCCATCTCGTTTCCAAAAAGAGATGCAAACCCCTCCACTGTGAGCTTTGTATTGGTAGGGTTTGAAAACAGGACAAACTTGTACTTTAGCTTGATTCCAGACTCGTTGTTTTCTATCTCGTCAATTGATACATCTATGTTATATTTTATAAAGTCATCATGTGAATTTTTTAACTTGTTGACTGCCAGTGAGGTTATCTCTATCTTTGGGTTCATGATGATATAGTATGACCATGCGTTTCAGACTTAAGCACCTGTCTGTAGTTTCATAATACATATCATACGATTAACGTCCCTACAAATACCACATCTCTGTGAGCAATCTAGGAGAGGTAGACCAGAGGGTAAAGGAGATAAATGCCTCCAAGGTTGTAAACGAGAAGTTCAACCTGAACATAAAGATATCAAAACTCAAGCGAAACACGCATGCCCTGTCAAAAAATTATGACATTAAAAAGTATCTTGATTCCAACCAGTTCACATTTGCACCTGAGATAACAGAGCTTATACCAAAGGATACACCGCCTTATCTTGACAACGGCGAGCACTATGTAGAAAGGATAGGAAGAGCGCTTGCATTTTTCAGGCAATGTGCGTTAATAGGTCCAAGCGGAACCGGCAAGACACACATTGTATATCTGGTAGCAGAGCTTGCAGGACTTCCAATGTGGGAGATCAACTGCGGCCTTCAGACCTCGGTCTTTGACCTTTTTGGAAGATACGTAGGGCTTGGAAAAGAAAACTGGATTGACGGATTGATTACGTCATGGTGCAGGTATGGCGGAATATTGTATCTTGATGAAGCCAACATGATGAAGCAAGACATTGCTACAAGGCTCAATCCAATTCTTGACCAGAGAGGACACATGGTCTTGACAGAAAAAGATAATGAAATAATCCAGCGTCACAAGGACGCATTTCTTATAATCAGCATGAACCCACGTATCATCCGAGTTTGCAGGTACCAAGCCAATAAACGCAGCAATGAGGCGAAGAATGAGCGTCTGGCTGAACTTTGACTATATGAGTGTTGGAACCAAGATAGATGAAAAAGAGATTGATCTTGTGGAAAGAAAGGCAGGCATTAACAGAAAAGATGCCGAGAGAATAATACGAGTTGGCGCAGAACTGAGAAAGCAGTACAAGTCAGGCGAGCTGCCTTACGGTCCATCAGTGGGAGACCTGCTCAACTGGGCAAAGATCATGGCAGATGGTGCATCTATCAAAGAGGCTGCAGAAGAGACTCTTATTTCCCTTACAAGCGATGATCATGAAATCCAGACCATCGTACGTAAGTTGATACACAAGATCTGCGATAGCGTATGATATTTGACGAAGAAAATTTCTACGAGTATGTATACAAGTTATTCTATAAATTCTCTAATACAAAACCCGAGCAAGTAGGCCTCATCCTTTCAAAAAAAACAACATGCCCAATAATTCAAACAAAGCCTAATCTTCAGATGACTATCCCCCTACCAAAAAAGATGGAAGAAGACTATATCTTTGAAGGTATGCTTTTTGAGAATACCGATGAAGGGCGAAGAAGCCTCTGGAATTTATTTCTTGCAACACTATACCACGTGGCAGCGCACGCTGCAATCTCGGATTACTCTAATTATGATAAATTTCAAAAGAACAAGACTGGCGACATTAGCTGGGATGTGATTGATTTTATTGAAGACATTAGGGTGGGAAAATACATCGAACGCAACGATTCTGATGTGTGGAAGTCTTGTTGTAGTGTTGAATCTGAGCTTACCGAGCATTTAAAAAAAGAGGCAAAAGAGAACGGCCATAAAAAAAAGCAGTATCGCCAGGCAGAAAATGAGAGGCATCTTGGCGATGTCAAGACACGCATCTTGGAGATAAGAGACGAGGATAAAGATGATCTTGTTAAAGTAGCAGATTTTTTATATGTCAATCGTAATTTATTGGAGCCAATACTGTTGCCCAGCAGGGAGCGTCACGTACCTGGATGGCTTTTAAAAGTTGAAAAACACGGCCCGTCTCTTTCTCATCTTGGAATTTTTGAAGAACAGGTCAATAGGCTTGACGATCTGTGGCAACAAGACGAGCATGAAAAAGCGCAGATGCTTCGAAGATACAAAAAACACATGAAGAGCTTGCATTTTGATAGCATAATAATTCCTCCAGGTAACATACAAGCATTTGTGCAAATAAAATCAAAGACGCTGCCACTGCTAAGAAGGATACGCCAACAAATCAGGATGATATCAAACCTTACCGATGACCCAAAGATTGACCAGATAGGATACGTAGATATGCAGATGGCAATCCAGGCAATATCTTCTGAAGGCGCATCAAACGATATATTTGAGCGCGACGAGCTTAGGAGGGGAGAAGAGGCATGGGTGATTCTTGTAGATAAGAGTGCAAGCATGAGCCTCAGGTTTGACGAGCTAAAGGAGTTTACTGTATGCATGTCAGAATCTGCAAATGATCTGACTGGAAAATATGATGCATGGGCACTTTACAGCTTTGACAACAATTTTCACATACTAAAAGACTTTAAAGAAAAATACAACCAAGAAATCCAGTCAAGGATAGGTGCAATAGAAAATGGAGGCCTATCGCTACTGCCTGATGCTATTGACCTTGCCAACAGAATACTGTCAGAAGACCCAAGAGAGAGAAAATACATCTTTGTGATAACAGACGGTAGCGCATCTGGCTATGACAGGATACAGGAGGCGTTTTCAAAGCTGGTCAAAAAGATTGACGCCTCTGGCACGACACTGATTGCCATCGGGGTATCAAAGGGCACAACGCATAACTTTAGAAATAACGCGCGAGGAAGAGACCTCAAGACGCTTGTGGCCAAATTTATCACTGCGTACAGGACTGCATCTTCTTCTGATCCTTGAGATGTAAAAAAATTCGGTTTTTGCACCAGATTTAAGCCAAAACTAGGCGTCTTTTCAGATATGTAAGTCAAAAAGACATACTAGATCAGATAACCCAGTGATTGCCAATTCTGGTAACAAGATATGTTCCCAAGAACAAAGAACAGAAAGGCAATAAGTACTGTACTTACCACACTGATTATCCTAGTGGCATCAGTAGTTCTGGGAACAGGCGTTGTATTATACGGTACAAGCCTTTTCCAAACAAATGCGCAATCGCAATCACTTGCCACTCAAGGTGTAAAAGTGTGGGCAGACGCTAAATGGGCAAATGGAACAGCGTGGGGTGCAGCAGACGTCAGAAACAGTGGAGACAAACTGCTATCTGTAGATACCATCTCTGTACGTGGTACGCCAATACCATTCTCAAGTTGGTATGTTGATACAAACTCATCTCAGGTAACATCATCAAACTATGAGCAAGCACTAAACTATACTGGACTTGTTGATGGACATGGTTGGATGAAAGACTACACGGGCGCAAACCCAACCGTCTACTCAACAGCTACCTGTCCAGCAATATCTGCATATCCAGCAGCACAAAATAGAATCCAAATAAATCTGGTAGGATCAAGTAGCACAAACCCAATACTATGTTTGCAGCAATCATCAGGTCCAATTTCTTTGAAGCCTGGTGCTTCTGCGGTAGTGTACTTTAGATTGCCACAGAGTGTACTGACAACAGTAGATGCAGGATCTTCAGGTTCAGTTGCAATCTATGCAGGCGAAGTCGGAGCACCACAAACAGTAACTATTGCAAGCCAATAGAGGGCAAACAAAATGCCCCAATCTCTTTTCTTTTTATTTTTGGTGAGTGAAACATGAAAGAGAAAAAAAATTCAAAAACAAATCAGGACAATTTTCTTGAAAGCGAGCTTATCGACGAGACTCAGGTCAGAATTCCAGACGGTTATAAATTAGTAAAAAAATATCCCCTCAAGCCGCCGTTTAGCTATGCAAATATTTTGTATAACGAGGAAAGATCAAGCTATCTATATTTTGTTGACGAGCTAAAACTCAACCGGGAGGAGCTTGTCATATTTCAAAATCTTTACAGGCTGATAGAAGAGAGCTTGGAATCTCCCGCAGAATCAAAGAGTGCTACATTTGATGAGCAGCTAGACTCTGTTTTAAAAGAAAATGAAAAACTGTTTCTTGGCAACTCAAACGCAAGCATGGAGAAGGTAAAATATTATCTCAGAAGGGACATTAACGGGTTTGGCATACTTGACCCGCTCATGCATGACGTAAACATTGAGGATGTCAGCTGCAGCGGCTCTGACAGGCCACTTTACATATGGCACAGAAATTATGACAGCATACCTACAAACGTCCAGTTTGCATCAGAAGAGAAGCTAAACTCCTTTGTCTCAAGAGTTGTATTCCGGGCAGGTAAACACGTAAGCTCGGCATTTCCTATCTCAGACCTTGCATTGCAGGGAAACCACAGAATTTCTGTCCTATATCAAAAGGAAGTAACTCCAAAGGGGACCAGTTTTACAATACGAAAGTTCAAAGAGGATCCGTATAC
>DAHUYT010000013.1:14214-16567 GCA_027315065.1 Nitrososphaerota archaeon
GTGGCTTTTGACCGAATCCAAAATGTCATTTATTATAATAGGCTCTACTGGAAGCGGCAAGACCACATTGCTTAACGCAATTGTAGGCCTTGCCCATCCTGACTATAAGATATTCTCTGTTGAAGACGTCGCAGAGATAAACATCAATCATGAAAACTGGTTTACGTTGGTATCAAGAAGCGGCTTTGGCCTTGGCGGAGAAGGAGAGATTGGGTTGTATGATCTTATCAAGGCAGGTGTAAGACACAGGCCAGACTATATCGTTGTAGGAGAAATAAGAGGCTCTGAGGCATATGTAATGTTCCAGGCAATGGCCACAGGCCACGGTGGAATCTGTACAATGCATGCAGACAGCCTAGAGTCTGCAGTAAAAAGGCTGCAGCAAAAACCAATGGACATACCACCGGCATACATCTCGCTAATGAACTGCTCGCTTGTTGTAAAAAGGGTAAAAGAATCTACCGGCCAGAGTGGCAGAAGAGTAATGGCAGTATCGGAAATAACTGGAGCCAACACGTCCCATGCTGCATTTTACTGGGACCCTCGCTCTGATCATTTTAGTGACGGCCTAAGGGAGAGCGTTCTCTTAAAAAAAATATCAGAGGCCACAGGCAAGGACATGAAAGAGATACTTGAGGAACACCAGAAAAGAATCATGATATTAAAATGGATGCTAGAGCATGACATGCGGGACTATAAAAAAGTCTCAGAAGTGATTGGAAAATATTACAGGGATCCGCAATCACTGTTGTCACAAATGGAGATTGAGGTTTAGAATTGCTTTCGCTCAAAGACAAGGGAGAATTCGAGAAAAAGCAGTCAAAAAAGATAGAAAAAGAACTCCCATTTTTTGTCACCTTGGTATCACTACTTGCAACCAGCGGATTTGGACCGTATACCATACTGCAGAAAATAAAGGACATCAGCCTGCTTCCAACAATCCAGGCCGAGTCAGTCAAGATTTTAAAGCGAATCGACATGCTGGGAGTTGACCCACTTACCGCACTCTCAGATGCAAAGGACAAGCCGTCCTCAAGGGCGCTCGGGGAGTTTCTTGGGGGTTATGTGTCTGCAATCCAGAGCGGAGGTAATGTCGTAAATTACCTAAAAACTAAGATGCAAGGCTCATTTGATAGGCTTGAGAGCCTCGAAAAGCAGTCTGTAGAGAAAATAAACGGAATAGTACATGCCTGGCTGACAATGCAGATTGTCATTCTTGCAATCTTTATCATGATGGCAGCAATCGGCTCAAACTCGTTGGGAATAGACAGTACCAATACAGGCAACAGCCAGCCTCCATACGTCCTCTTGTTCTTTGCCCCTGTCATGTCGGTCATATTTATGAAACTTGTTCAGAACATGGCAACATCGAACGTCAAAGAGATCGCGATAAAAAAGATCATAAAGATTGGCGTGCCAATTGTAAGCATAGCAGTAGTGCTAATACTCACTCGAGTATTTGACAGCATGCACATTGATTCTTATATTTTGGGAATTGCTCTGATTGCAGCTTCGATACTTCCTGCAAAGCAGTTTGCCAAGGTCTATAAACTAAACATGGATGCAGAATTTGCAACCCCGCAGATATTGCGTGATATCACTGAGGCAAGAAAGGCAGGCATGGGGCCAGAAAAGTGCGTCATTCATGCTTGCAAAAGAAAGGACTTCAAGTCATTTAATATAATTACAAATTCGATATCAAACAAACTGGAGTGGGGAGTTACTCTTGACAGCTTGTTTAACACTTTACAAAATGAGATCAAGAATTTTCAAGTGCTTGTTTCATTTAGGATCTTGTTTGAGATAATAACTTCTGGGGGAGGTAATGTAAATACACTTGACTCGCTTGCCGACACCAGCGAAAAGGTATACCAGATCCAGAAAAACAAGCAGGAGATGTTGAAACCCTATGTATCGGTAGGGTTTATGCTAATTGTAATTACTGGGTTTACTACACTTCTTACAATAGACTCGCTTGTTGACGTAAACCAAGAAAAGAATCTTGGCAAGCCAGACAGCAGCGGAATAGATTACCAATCAATGATGGACTTTGTCTCTCTGGCAATACTTGTGCAGGCATGGCTTGCAGGCCTCTTTATTGGTAAAGTGACCAGAGGGGCATATTCTGGTGGATTTCTATATTCCATACTGCTTACTGTTGCTACAATGTGTGCCATTGCCATAATACAGATGCACTTTATAAATATCGGCGCGATAATATCACACAAATAGGATTTCTGCTGCAAACTCGACTGACAACAATATGGCAGCCTTTTTCTTGTAAATAGAATTTTTTCACTTTAATGCAATCAAGTCAATAACACAAGACTGCCGCCAAAAAGATTTCAAAAAC
>DAHUYT010000013.1:16936-33463 GCA_027315065.1 Nitrososphaerota archaeon
TGTACACTTGAATGCAGGAGGATTGTTTCTTGCTAGGACTCGTATGTTGTCTTTGATTTTTCCATCATACTGTGATATAACCTTGAGTGTAAGTTCAGTTGTCGTTCCAAAATCGTACTCGTGATCAAACGATGTGCCATCTGTTAGAACCTTGTCAAGCCTTACCTTCATGCTCTTGTGTCTCTCTTCAAAGCCAGAATCTGGCTGGCTGTGGTACTCTTCACCACAGATTGTAAAGCAGCTCAAATGTCCACAACATTCAAGCCATGTATCTCGTAGAATGCCATCAAGTTTATCAAGACTAGACGAGCAGTCTGATTCGATAAAGAGCCAGTAAGACGGATTGTATTTTGTAGTTGCCTTGATCAGGAAGAGATTACCTGTGGTTTTTTGTCTCAAAATCTGACTGCATTCCTGCAGATGTTTTGTCATCTGATTTACTGGAAGGTCCTGTGAACAGGATAGGCATTTACCACTTGAGGATTTCACATCAATCAGGATCTTGATCGCAGTACTAATATTTTATGATGGAGTGGGAACCGCTTGTTTTATACATGAAGGACATAAACATATATCAAAAAAGAATTCGATAGTGCTACTAGAAAACACCTATGCTTATGTAATACATCAACATATCTTTCTGCTGGAACCTTTTCTTTAATTTTTTCTTATAGTCGAAAAAATTCCATGTTCTTCTTTGTATCATTACAAACTATCCGACAAGTGCTATTTTCATCATTTATGCGTTCCTTTGTTTTTGGATTTATCCAACCACCTAGCAGTGGTGTCTTGTCTACAGTATATCCGCCAAATTTACTGATAATCTCATTAAAAGTTTACAAATATTTGTAGCCTTCTACTTTCTTACGTTTGCCAGCTTGATCCTCGTTATAGTAAAAAGGAAGCAAAATTTCTACCTTGAGATAAGACAATGCCTATTTGATTATGCTGTATTTTATATTCTTATTTTTAAGTAAGGCACAATCCTTTCTTTGTATGACAATAGTGTTTTTATCAATACCGCTAAATTGTGCCTTGGAATGAATCAGTTCGTAGAAAGCTTGGCCTTCTCGTCTTCATTAGCGAAACTTACTGTACAAGTTCCAATTGTTGTCATTGATGTACAAACCATGTGGGGATTTAAAAAGCATATACTTTACGATTCTGTCGGGTTATCATCCATGAACATTGCTTGCAAGGGGTGGAGTAGGTTTTGCCATCCTGAAGGGCTTTCAGGTGAAGATATGAGGGGAACACGGACAACTTACAGCCGCTAATCCTCCCATGTGAAATTCGATGCTTACAGCTGACCTGATACAGTTGAATGGTTGCTGTCTCAGACTGTTCTTTGATTCTCTTTCCATATTCTTATACTTTCTTGATGTCATCTCATGGTTCATTGTCATGTACGGTTCGTTTTTTGCCAACATGTGCCACATTATCACAAGCATCTCCTTTGCAGCTGCAACTTTTGCTTGGAGTTGATGAGAGCAAGTTGGAATTACGAGATGACTTTGTCATCCCTTAATAACCCGACAGAACCTACTTTACTGCATCGAACAGTAGTCCAGAATATGATTAATTCACCTGGGAAACATGGAATCCTTACAGTTGCTAATCCAGAGTCAATTGAAGCAGGTTCCAGATTCTTCAATGATGTCATGTCATCAGCAGAGTTGTAGCAGGACTGTATGTCATTGAAAAAGTCATACCGCCTTTTATATCAAGTTCTTCGTTAGTTAATGCCAACTTGAGATATATCTGGGGCATACTTTTACTGGTATTAGTCGTATCCCCGCATTATATCTACGGAGACAGCGTAGGACAGCTTGGCTACAAAGTCATGCCATCCAAGATCATGGAAGGCACTGATGGAATAATCCAGGTTTATTCTACCACTGCAGGAGTTGACTTGAACAATCTCATAGCAACATCATCAGACTCTTCCATAGTTAAGATACTTGGAATCGAGCAGGATACAGCTCAATCAGATTATACTATTAAGATCAGCGCGATTAATGCAGGAGGCACATCAATTGCACTTGCAGCGCCAGGTTTTTCAGCAATAGAGTTTCCAATTACAGTTTACCCAAACAACGGTATGCAGCAACAGTTATTGATAAAAACAACCCCGAGCGTCTTTTCCACGAGGGGTGTTACACAAGGGTAT
The DNA here is from genome assembly GCA_027315065.1 of Nitrososphaerota archaeon. GTDB lineage: Archaea > Thermoproteota > Nitrososphaeria > Nitrososphaerales > Nitrosopumilaceae > Nitrosotalea. Next base: position 19,107 of record DAHUYT010000013.1, read on the forward strand.
GTCACAGTAGAGCTTGCCAATAGTGGTGGCCTACCAACTGTCGCAAAACAGGATATGACGGTTGCACTGACTACATCAAACAGCGACATTGTAAACTTGAAAGATACAACGATTGTAATAAAGAAAGGAGATTATTATTCAATTGGCCGGTTTGCTGTAACAAATGACGGCCAGGCTCAGATATATGCATCGTCAGGATCACTGCAAAGTGTAAGCAGCACCGTTAATGTAAACACGGTAACGCAGTCATACACGATCAAAACATATGTCTATCCCAACATGACTGACAATTATGAAAACACTGACACGTATGTGATAGCTCAACTGCAGGATTCTCTTGGAAATCCAGTAATTGCAGATAGCAACATTCCTATTACAGTGCAAATCAATAATGCAACTGCGCCTCCATCTGCGAATTTATTTAACGCAAATACACAAGCGCAATCAAACGCACTTTCAACTCTTGCATGTCAGAATTATAATTTCTGCAGCTCAAACTCGCTTATTCAATCAAATGCTCCTCTCTATATCAAAAAGGGCTCTTACTGGGGCTATTCAACAATTGAAGTAGGCTCAGGCGCCACAGGACTGTACAATATTACCGCTTCGGCAAAAGGTTACATGCAATCAACAAATTCAGCGCAAATGCTGACTGAAAACAATCAATACCTTGATGACAAGTATCCAGTAATGAACATACTTCCAATCCTGGCAACAGGAGGCCATGAATTAATCGGGGTGGTGCATCTTGAGAATTATACCCACTATCCAGTTATCGCAAGCCGTAATGTTGATGTCGCAATAGATTCTTCAGACACAAATATACTGTCAATAGATAACACCATGATAAGTGCCGGGACGGGGGCAGCTCTTGTATTTGCAAACGTGGCAAAAACTGTTCCAAATCCAGTCACGCTATATGTGCAATCGCAAGAGTCCACACCTATCATTCCAGTCATACATGTTCCGTCAGCACAGTCAATCCACCTTGCAGCAGATCCACTGATACCGAAAATACCTTTCAACACAAGTTTTCCTTTGGCACTGTATTCAATAGATAGCAGTGGTGCGGCCATCCCATTTACTAAAAACCTAACTCCAATGATAACCCCAAGAGATACTGTCCAGACCGAACCGCAAACAATTGTTGCAGGCCAGTCCATATCACTGGTAAATTCAACATTTGTAAAGGATGGCTCGGCGACTCTGACAGTTTCAGCCGGTGATCTTACGACCAGCATCACAATGCAAAGCTCATCTTTCAAACCTTCTGCTATTTTACTAGACCATGCTGATCAAATACTTTCTAATACCAATGCGACTTTTTCAGTTGAGATAGTGGACGGCCAACAAAACCCAATGATTGCTGACAAGAACATCGACTTGCAGCTTGTCTCAAGTGACCCGTCAGTACTGGAAGCTCAAAATAGCGTGCAAATCAACAAAGGTTCGTATTATGCCACATTTGATGTAAAGTCAAAAAATGCAGGCACTGCTGAAATTTCATTACTATCTGATGAGTTGCCACTGTCAAAGTTTGACGTGACTGTCACAAGCTATACCCCGACAATATCGCTTCAATCAACTGATCGTGTTGATCCAAACTATCCGTTTAATGCTACGGTAGTTGCGTCATACATGAATTCACCACTTGCTAATCTGGCAGTGGGCTGGAATGTAACCGGCGCCAAGATACAAAAGCAGGATACGTCAACAAACAGCGATGGCAAGGCCAGTATCTCGCTTGTTTCAAGTGATCCCAAGTCAGTCAGCATTACTGCAACTGTATCTGGCGGCCCTTTTACTACAACTACTGCAAGCAAGCAAGTTACTGTAAACCCTCCATTGCAGCCTGTCTCCGGGGCACATCTTGCCAACACGACTGACAGCCTGCCAAAACCCTTTACCGTCATGGGAATTAATCCTATATTCCTGATTATCCCAGTAGCAGCTGGTGCTGCAATCCTTGTCTTAAAAAAGAGGGATATGTTGGAAGGAATCTCAGAAAAGATAGGTCTTGAAGAGAAGATATCTGGAATAAAAGAAAGATTTACAGAAGCACGCCAAAAATAGCTTATGATCTTATGAAAGTCACAATGCTTGAGATGCCAGACATGAAGGCGTTTCCAACCATCTCGTTTCGACTAAGCATGAAGAGCGAGAAAAAACCCTCAAAGAACGTCATTGTACCTTGGAGTGGATTTGGATGAATCCATTGCAATGTGGTAAAGACTGCTGCACCGGTAGCTCCGATAAGGACTATAGTATAATAAATTCTATACCGCCTAGTTTTTGGATTGTGAAACGAAGAGAACAATTTCATGAGACAATCTCCTCCATCGTTGGATATAAAATTGGTCTGCCATTTTTGGGAATAAGCGATCTGAGAACAAAAACAGATATCATGAAACATGCATTACGTCTATCTCAACACGGGACCAGGTCAAAACTTGGATTGATCATCTACTAGAGGTTTGTTATGATACTTGACTATACCAGCATTAACATGTTAAGAATTGGGCTTGCACTTGGCATGCTGGTAATAGCTTCTGTTTTAGATCTAAGAAAGAGGGAGATCAATGACATTTTGTGGATTGGTTTTGGCGCCGTTGCTGTCATACTAATATTTGCAAGTCCTGATCCTCTCTACACTGTAAAACTGGTGGGCATCTCAATGATAATAGTACCAATAGCACTTGCTCTCTGGAGATTTGGAATATTTGGAGGAGCAGACGCACTATGCCTCATTGTTCTTGCGGGCTTGGCTCCGATGATGTCAATATATGGTAATACGATAACTCCTTTGACTACTTTGACTGATGCGGCGCTACTTTCAATTGTGCCGCTGTTTGTAAATCTTGGAAGGAATCTTGTTGCAATGTGCAAAAAAGAGAATATCTTCAATGGAATAGATGCAACAAAGTTAAACAAGGCAATAGCACTTTTTGTAGGTCACAGGGCAAAGAATCCAAGATACAGTTTTTCATTAGAGAAAGTGGAAGGGAATATGAGAAAACTCAATCTCGGGTTGCAGCATGCAGAAACTGCCGAGTTTTGTAACACGCCTGACACATGGGTGACTCAAGGAATCCCATACGTACTTTACATATCCTTTGGCTTTGTTGTACAATTGATTTATGGCGATATCATTCTTAACTTTATACAAAGTTTGTAGTGCCATATCTGTTGTTGTGAATTTTTTCAAATATCGAAGATTTATTAATTGAGAAAAAAGAGTCACGGTATGGCGCTAAAAGTAGGACTGATCATGTCGGTAGTTTCTATAATCATGCTTGCAATTTATGGTGCTGACTCGATAATGGCAATAACTGAAAATCTCGGTGTTCAAAGTACGGCCTTTCTACATACTGATGTTAAGACAAGAGGAACCGTATTTGGTATAATACCAGCTATCATGCTTATAGCATCATTTTTCATTACAAGAAAGGAACCATCAAAAGTTCTTGGGATTTTGATCATTATTGGTGGCGCATTGATGATTGCAGGTGTCGGAATAATATTTGCATTGCAAGGAAGCGCCATTCCATCTGCAGGGCAAGGAGAATTTGGCGCAGTCGTTGGAATTGGAATATTTATAGCAATCCTGGGCGGGATCAAGATTAAAAAATCTAAACAGCATATGATATCCAGCTAATGACAACATGTGCCAAATGTGGCCAGGATTCAAAGAAAACCTACAATTGCGAGCACACAGAGGAAGCAGAGTTTTGTGTAGAGTGTTATACTGAATTGCATTATTATATGACAGAGCAAAAACATGGCAAAGATTAATTGCATAAATTAATCAATATTTGATGTGATTTTAGGAAAAGCAAATCTCCTTACTTTTTCCAAATCTTTTAATTGTAAATGTTACTGGATGTGTATGTGAAAGCCGTAATTCTTTCTGGGGGTTTTGGAAAGAGGCTAAAACCAATAACTGATTATGTGCCAAAACCTCTTGTTCCAATCTATAACACTCCTGTAATTGAGTGGCAGATACGATACTTTAAAAAATTTGGCATAAAAGACATTATAATTTGTGCCGGTTATAAAAGTGATCAGCTAGTTGATTACCTGGCAGAAAAAAATCTTGGCGTAAATATCCAGTATTCAATCGAAAAAACTCCGTTAGGCACTGGCGGTGCGATAAAGAGTGCTGGCAAGTACATTGACAAAGGCAGTTTTTATGTGATGAATGGTGATGTCATAACAAATATTGATTTGAGTAAATTGAAAACATATCCAAACTCAATTGCGGTCATCCCACTTCGCACAAGGTTTGGACTAGTTCACATACTAGAAAATAAGGTTGAAAGATTTGAAGAAAAACCTGAAATTTTCAATTACTGGATAAACGCAGGGTTGTATCATTTAGAAAAAAGCATATTGAAGCATTTGCCCCGAGTTGGAAATATAGAAAGCACTGCATTTCCAGAACTTGCAAAAAAAGGAATTATCCATGCGATAAAATTTACCAAAGCATTCTGGCACTCTATTGATTCTCATAAAGACATGGAAGAATGCACCCGGGAAATGAAATCTATGCAATATGAAAGGTTCCTTTCAGAGTGAGATGTCATGCGACTAGGTTTTAGCTTGGGATCCTTACTGTCTCTTGATGAAATAATGGAATGCTCCCAGGTTCTTTCTCGGTATAATCCGGATTCAATCTGGGTGCCTGAAACATGGGGGATGGAATGCTGTTCCGTGATATCAGCCTTGTCTCAAATTGCAAAAAAGCCAAAAATTGGCTCCTCAATTATAAATATCTATTCTAGAACTCCTGCATTAATATCCATGGCAGCAGCCACTCTTGATACGATTTCCAATGGACGATTCATCCTGGGTCTAGGTACAAGCAGTCAATCTATTGTTGACGAATGGCATGGTCTTGAATTCAATAGACCGCTTGCTCGTATGAATGAATACGTTGAGATAATACGATTGGCAATTTCTGGCAACAAAGTAAATTATACTGGAAAGTTTTTCAAGTTAAGGAATTTCACACTTTTAATAAAACCTCCAAGAAACTATATCCCGACATATCTTGCAGCGATAAACCAAAACATGGTGGAATTAGCGTGGAATATTGCTGATGGGGTAATCTTTTACTTGAGACCTTTAACAGAATTACAACATACCATACCAAAAATGCAGCAAAGAAAGAAAATAGACGTAGCGTGTCAACTGATCACATGTGTATCTGAAGACAAAGACGAGGCAATTGAGAGGGCAAAAAAGACAATAGCATTTTATGTCTCAGTTGGCAAAATTTACCGAGCATTCTTGGCACATAATGGATTTGAGAAAGAAACTTGCGCAATTTTTGATGAATATCAAAAATCAGGCCTCAAGAATAACTATATCGAGGTATCAGACAACATGGTAGACTCGTTGTCAGTGTGCGGAACACCGATTGAAGTAAGCAAAAAGATAAAAAGATTTGTAAAAGCTGGAGTTGACCTTCCAATATTACAGTTTAATCCAATAGGAGATGTCACAAAGTCGTTCAAGCTACTCATATCTGCTTTGGAAAGTGAATTGACTTGAAAGTTGGAATAGCTTCAACTGGGCTTACAAAATTTTCAAAAGACGACATCTCGATTGAATCATTAATGGTTTCATCAATTAAACCTGTTTTTGAAAACGCCAGTAATTTAGAACAGAAAGATATCGATGTGGTACTTACCTCCACAAATGCTAATGACAAGTATTTGGCAAACATTGTGTCAGAACTTTCAGGAATATCACCAAAAGTTGCTCACTCTGTAGAAAGCCTGTGCAATTCAGGGACAAATTGTCTGGTGTCTGCGTATGCTTACATATCATCTGGATTGGCAAAGACAGCACTAGTTGTGGGCGCAGAAAAAACTGATAGCCCAGGGTTAGTATTAGAATGGGACAAGTCTAGAGGTCAATACAAACATCCGATTTATTGGTCTTCAATTTTTACACAAGCGTATATGAGGAAATATGGTACGACAATGGAAGATCTAGCCTACGTGTCTGCCAAGAATCATAGAAATGCACTGGATAATCCAAATGCGTATTTTAACCGTACTTATTCTGTAGAAGAGATAATGCAATCAAAGTTCCTTACAGAAAACATTCGGCTTTTAGATTGTTCCATGCCTTGTAATGGTGCTGCGGCAATATTGCTTGCATCCGAAGAAGTAATCTCAAGGTTTACAGACAAACCTATTTGGATAACAGGTATTGGTCAAAAGGCAACTTCTGCCGGATTTACCAAAAATAATGATCTATCATCCATGCAATCTACCATATCATCTGTCGTAGACGCATATGATATGTCAAAAAAGCAGCCATCGGACATTGATGTGGCTGAATTACATGATGCGTTCAGTATCTGCGAGATGATTGAATTAGAAGATCTTGGTCTAGTTGACAGGGGAAAAAGCATGTCTTATGTAAAACAGCTATATGACACGTCTGATAGAAAGATAAATCCTAGAGGTGGTCTGATAGGTTCTGGCCACCCCTTGGGAGCTACTGGAGTTGCTCAAACTATAGAAATATTTAACCAATTGCAAGGAGACGCAGGAAAAAGACAAATAAATGGTGCAAAAACAGGCATGGTTCACAACATGTCTGCAGCAGGTACATCTTCTACCGTTTTGATTCTTGAATCATGAACAAATTCGAACAGGAATTAAAAAACAACAATTTTGTTTGTAGCCGGTGTACTAGGTGTAACAAGATAGTATGGCCTCCAAGTGATCTTTGCAATAAATGCTTTGGCGATGTAGTGTGGAAACCTGTTTCAAGAAAGGCAAGACTGATCGAGTTTTCACGTAAAAATGGCGAGTATTTTTGTATGGCTGAATTCGATGAAGGAATTCGTGTAATGGGAACTGTAGAGTCTGCATCAATTGTACATGTTGGTCAGCCTTTGACTCTGACAAGATGTAGTTATGACGATACAGAAAAATTCGTATTTAGTACAGATGAAGGAAAGTAGGTAACGGAAAGTAAACAAAGTATATGGAATTAAAAAATTAGAAATTATTGTTTTAAACCGATCAAAAAATGAATCTTGTAATATCAAAGTGATACATCATGTAACTTATCTTTGAATTGTATTTCCAAGTTTGGCAGTGAATGCTTTTATGCAACAAAAAATAATATCTAACATGTACCAAAAAGCAAATGAAATAGAAAATTATGACATTGAACAGGTACAATACAGTGACAGCAAGGAACTTGATTTTGCCGGAATCCCGGTAAATAGCGCATCCAAAAATATAGATCTGGTTTTTCTAATTCGTTTTATGATAGAATACAAAGCAAAAAACACATGCTATGCAAATGTCATGGATACATTCTGGTTTACTATGATTAAAAATGAATTACTTTCGCTAATTAAGAATCTCATGTAGTAGGAGTATGTCGATAATACATCGCAAGTTTAGTGTGTAACATCTGATTACATACAGATGCCTAAACGATCATATATTATCTATATTCTGTAATGGCATCTGATATAGCATCATCTTCTGTCATGGATGGTACCACCATAAAGCAATATGACTATGAAATACTGCTTGAAAGGCTAAAAAATGAGTTATCTAAATTTGGCCTTACAGCAAATCAATCCAAAGTTTTTCTGTATCTTGAAAAATATGGACCCATCACAGCAACTCAAATCAGCAAGACACTGAAGGTACCGAGAACAGAGACGTATCATCTACTCACTAATCTGCAAAATAAAGGCATAGTAACTGCCTCATTCCAACATCCAATCAAATTTTCGGCGATATCTCTTGATAAAGCAATAGGAATTCTAATCAATTCCGAAAAGGAGAGGGTAAGACATCTAGAATCTCAAGAAAAAAGTCTAGTTGAGCTGTGGGGTACAATTCCCAGCTTAAACATAACACCGGAGGATGTCAAAGATGGAAAATTCCAGATACTTCAGGGATTAAACCAAATGACTGGAAAGATTGATGATATGATATGTAATGCAAAAAAAGACATTCAAATTCTTGCCTCTGAGAAAGATTTCATGAAGTTCTACCATGCGGGATTTTTAGAGCGGATTCGTGATTCCAAGGTTAACCCTCAGTTTGTATCGTCTACTTCAGAAAAGACTATCTATATTTTCAAGGGGAAACTGGCGGATAAAGTGAGGCGAATGCCTCTGAAAGTCAAAGAAGACCTATGCTTTATCATCAAAGATGATGACGAGTTGTTTCTGTTCTTGAAAAATCCCAGCGGACCGCCACAAAATATACTTGCAATGTGGACAGATTCCAAATCCATGGTTTATACATTAAAGCTTCTGTTTGCGTACATCTGGTCCAATTCAAGACGCATATGACAAATTAAATGAATTGATTCGGTGTCTGGCATCATGTGTTATTATGCATTATGACACATACATTGTTTTATCTTTGATTAAAAGACAGTCATGTGTAATGTCTGGTCTGGATACTCTTATTGCCACATCATTAGAGATTACACTAAAAGAAAAGCTTGGGGGACAAACTTTTCAAAAAATACAAACAAGAATATTTGAAAAACATGGGATAAAATTCAAAGAAGCGATAGAAGATTTTCAAAAACTAGATTCGGTTTTAAGAGAATTCTTTGGAAGTAAAGCTGAATACATTGAAAAACAGATTGTAGATGAAATAGTAACGCTTGAAAAGAGTAAACTTTTGGAAAGAAAATGGATTACTATAGAAGACACTACTCTTGTCAAATTAATTTTAGAATCTATTGGAGATGAAGACAAAAAAAACATTCTAAATGCTGTTCTTGATGAACCGCGAATAATATCTGACATATTGGAAATAAGCAATATTCCGCAAACATCGGGTTATAGAAAGGTCAATGGATTAATTCAGAGTGGGATGCTAACTCCTCAAGGATTCTTAGTGACACGCGATGGAAAGAAAATCACAAAATACAAGTCTGTCTTTGAAAACATTAGCATTGAAATAGTAAAGAATAAAGTGTTTGCCAGGGTGCTTCCTAGTGAAGAATCCATTGCAAAAAGTGTCATCATGCAACTAGTTCATTCCTGATTCCTTTTCTACTCGTATGATATTTTTTGTCACCCACGGATTAACACATCTACACAATACATGAAATAATGAAGTGTTCATGACCCTTAGCACTCCAGCATGTAATCGACGATTCATCAGAATATGATGGTAGAACAAATGCCAACATCGTTTAGATGTGGCAGTATCTCAGAGAAATTCTAGGGTAGATTTTTCCAGTTCAAGAATAGGGATGTATAATGACATGCCGTCATTGCCTATTTTATCTACAAAGATAAATTCTCCGCTTAATCGTTTTAGTTCTATGAATTTTTTTGGAGGTTTTTCCTTGTTAGACAAATAGTGTACAATGCTACCGCCAATAGTTCCTGTTTGAATGAAGACTATATCTTGATCATGGTAGTTCATGTGGTAAATTAATGGAACTGCTCCAAGAACTGACTGTGATGAATATAAAATGACTTTAAGAAGATCATCGTAACTTTTGTACTTGAGATATGTGATGGAAGAATCAGGAGATGCCATGCTGACCTTAATTCAGTTAGGATATATTAATCCTTGAGCATGTTTGCAATTATAGTGTATCAACTAACTTTTGATCCAATGGACAGCCTCAGAATTTCTTTGTCCAGTATTTTGAGTAGTTATTTTTTCTCTCATGGAATATCCACAATACATGTTCCTGTGCTTGCCGTACCATCTGATCAAAATCAAGCAGAGCGCCAAGATTAATTGATCAAATTTAGATAATAATCAGGTCTATATTTGGTGAATTAACTATAATTAAAAAACGTTTACGGCCTTGTGCCAATTAGGTATTGATGAAAATAGCTAGTTGGTATTAGTATAATTACCCACTAGCTATTATGGAGGACTCGATCCATAGTTATAGTCATGGTTATGAAGCCTCCTGAAATAGAATCTATGAATAAGAAAAAAGGTGTAAAAAATACAAAATTCATCAAGTCAAGAAATCAGCGAGTTGCCAGAACAAGAAGGCAGCGTGGATATAACTGGGAAGACACTCTTGTCAAGAGATTCAACTCCGTAGAAGGCTGGAAGGCCTTTAGATTGGGATCTCCCAGTGTTGGATTGCCAGATATACTAGCTGTAAGCACAAAAGAAAACACGATTTATACTATCGAGGCAAAATCTGGTACAAATACAACATTACACGTACCCTATGATCAGATTCAACGGTGTCTAAAATGGGTACACACTCTAGATCTTTATGGTACAAGAAAGGTAATAATTGCATTCAAATTTCTGTCAAAGAAGAGAATTGGTACAGGCAAATACGAACCTAGGCAACTGAGAGAATACTACAAGGTTTGGGATGAATCCAATCATGTAACTGATTTTGTGTGCACCTATGATGGGGAGACATATGTCGTTTTAGATAGTGGAAGAGCAAAGTTGCTGTTAGAAGATGGTCATATGCCTTTTCCAGTAAGACATAGTGGTATTTCTCACGTCAAGACTTGCGTATAAACGCTAGTCAAATTTAGACATCTTGACAGAACTCTGACAAATAACTTTTTAATGGCAAATGTGGTAGCTAGACTGTTGAGCTTTGAGGACTTTGTAGACGAAAGGAGTCTAGTAAGTCACGATGCACTAGGAACAAAAGAAATCAAGTTAAAGCTTTTAGAGGTACAAGATGACACATCAGACCATGTGTGGAGGTTTGGCGTACGCGTCAAAGTGAAGAAGATCCTAGTTACAATAAAACACATTAGAACGCAACAGGTCGAAGAGGGTGAGTTTGACCTACAAGAGATTGAAAAAGAACTGAAAGAAAAAAGACATTACAGTTCCACAAATAGGTGGGTTCAGACAACTGATATTAAAAATGGCTACATACTTAGTAGCAGGCATGCCTCACTACTTGGTGATGCTGTAGCACTAGATTACATTGTTATTTGATTAGAGATTTTAGAAGCGTGTCTGTTTTAATCGATTTCCAAAAATAAATCCCAGAACTATTTTTTAATTTTCCTTCAAACAGTATGAAATCAATTCTTTGTATTTTATCTCGGTTTTTCACAATCAATCGTCTTAGCCTTGGTTCTTCTTCTAGCGTTATGTTCAATTTCGTATTTTGGAGATGATTCTCAAGGGATTTTTTATAGTCTTGATTTCTCTTAGGCTGAGTGTATGGTATAATACTAACGAAATTTTGTTCTATACTATTCACAACTAGCATTTTATTTTTTGATCGTACTAGTACAGCAGCACATTTTAGAATAAATTTATTTTTGGATTGTTTGTGAAAAAAATTAAACATATTCTTATTGACTGCTACTCTGTCTCTGATTGGCTCTATCATGGATCCAATTCTAAAATATCTATTACGTTGATATGCTAGGGGTTTTTTTGTCTCATCATATCTTATTGAAGTAACTCTGCCAACAACCATGGTATGATCTCCTATTTTCTTTATTGTAAATAATTTGCATTCTGCATTTACTAAGCAACCAGTAATTAACGGAATTTTTGTTTTCTTTGACTCTGACACCACAAACGAATTGCGGACACTTAATTTGTCAATTTCCTTTCTAGAATATCCTCCAGCGATGCTGACTAGAGTAGATTGTTTCTCGGATGCTACATTGACACCAAACTGTTTTGTTTTTTTGATATTTTTTAGTGTACTTGATCCCTCATGAATGAATACCGCAATTAACATTGGCTTGTAAGAAATCTGCATAGTCCATTCTGCTGCCATGACATTTTGTCCACTGGGACCATTAGAAGTAATAAAACTTATACCTGTCATGAAAAGCCGTCGTGCATTCTGCATGGTTTTCTTATTCATGTTGTATCCCAGTCTGGCAACTGGTATTAGTTCTTTAGTTATAATTTTTGGTGCATGCCAAAGGTCAACCTGCCTGACATAAGTTCATAAACACTTCTCCGTCAGCAGGAACTCTTTCATGTCAAGTCCGAACCTCCTTGTCCTGAAGTACCTTGCAAGGAATCTCGAGGCCATCAAGTGAGAGCGGGAAGAGATGCTGCATCGCAAGGTCCTTTTCTGCCTGCCTCCAACATTCCTTGACCACGTCAAACTCTGGCGAGGCTACAGGGATCCACCTTACCCTGAGTATCTTTCTGTTCTTTTTGAGGTATCTGGTTACAATAGCTGTCTTCCGGTGCTGCCCTGTCCATGAAAAGATACATCTTCCCAAACTTTTTGTGCACCTTCTTGGGAAAGTCAAGAAAGTTCCTGCCGTTGAAGGAATCGTACTGCCGGAAGATCTGGGCTCCGATCTCAAGCGCCCCAAACACTACGGTGTGTCCGCGTTCCGCAGACTACCCGAACAGGCCTTGTACCCTTTGCAGCCCACACTTGCTTCACCTTTATGTCCAGCACGAATATCTACTTGTCAAGGGATACTACCGCGAATCCCTCGGGTAGGTTCTTCAGTAGCCGTGCGTTGTTTTTTTAAGGCAAGCCTCTCCTTTCTTGATGCCTTGGATGCAAGCCTTGTCTCTGGCATGACAGGCCTCTCATGTCACACCTGTGCAGCAGCCTGTAGACCTGCCTCTTGGAATAGATGGCGCCACCCTCTTTTCGTATGACCTCTCTTACCTCGGTGACGGTCCATCCGCTCTTTGATGACCTTGTCTTTCTTTTGAGCACCGTGGCTTTGCTTGGGTCAAGCTTGTGTGGCCTGCCTGCACGGTCCGCATCCCTGGGCCTTCAAGCCCTCTCTTGCGGAATCTTCTGAGCCACTTGGTGGCCCACGGCCTTGACCTGTTCAGCTGCATTGAGGCCCGTGCAGGTTTCATGTTATCATGTACGACCTTGAGGGCCAGCAGGATCCTTGCGCCCGTATCCGAGTCCTTTTCCTGCCGGTACACATCCTCAAGTGTCTGTCTTGTTGGAATGGTTTTCATGATATATGCTGCTGGAACCCGGATCTAGATCTTTGGATCACGAAAATATGATACGTTAACTAACTAATGTCAGCCGGGTTAGTCTAACCTTTATTTCCCTGTAATGTTAAGATTTACCGTTTCATTTAGGTTAACTGATTTTGAAATCCTGACAGTCGCACTAGCATTCATGACAACTTTAGATGTTGTTGCATTCGTGATTGTTTTTGTAGTGGTTAAATTAGATAACACACTTGTAGTTTTATTTGTAGTGACCGCAGAAACTGCTGGATTGGATAATATCATCGTAGTTTTATTTTCTGGGACAGAAGTGACGCTTGGTTTATTCAATATTATTACAGTTTGATTTGTTGTGGTAATTGCAGTCTTGTTTGCCATAACATTTGCAGTAAGATTAGACGGGATCTGTGATGATTGTGCAGTCGTCACATTAGAACTGCTAGAATTTGTAGATGGGGTTGCCTGATTTCCAGATGTTTGAGGCATACCCAGACCCACATTTACCGTATTATTTTGCAACATGGCATAATTTCCTACAGGCATATTGGAATTTGTCACCATCTTCAAATCATCAGTGAAATTTGGACTGAAAATTAGAACTTTGACTTCTTGTCCTTGTATTTGATCTTGCTGCTGTTTCTCATAACTTGTAGCGTTGGCAAGTGAATTTTCATGCGAACCTAGTGTTAGTTTTTGCCCCACAGCTAAATTATAATTATCGAGAACCACATTATAACCTGTTTTTGGAGTCTGGAGAAATACTTCTGCGTCTGACATTAGGTTTAGATTATAATTTTCAGTACCGTTAAAAAGTAGGACTTGTAATGTTGAACCAGAATTTTGTGCTGCGTCCTGAGATTGTAATTTCTGTGCAGCATCAATCGTGTCTGCATGATCCAATAGTTTTAGTTTTGCACCTACAGGTTGTGAAACATCAAAAAGAACAATGTTATATCCTGTTTTTGGAGTCATGGCATCTACTTCTTGTAAAGCCATTATGTTAGATGAGAAATGATAATTATCGCTAAGATCCCACGAAAGTAATCCAATTATCACTAGAGATACTGAAATTACTATCATCGAATAACCCACTTTCCTATAGTTGTGTGGATTCTTGTCTTTTAGAACGGGTTTTGATTTGTCCGTAGGATCATTTGACAGCGACATTTGTTGTCCAAAAAATAGTGCGGAATTTAATCTTTTACGAATGTGTTATCGCACCTAGTCTTAAAACATAACAAGACTGCCAAGAGTTGTCATTCAGAATTGAATCTTTTTTCCACACTGAAGATCTGAAGCGTGAGTAGATCTATTGCTTTTTTTAGGTGTTCAAATTCATCTACTAGGTGTTTTTGGTTTTCAACCATACCTTTTATCACGCCAATCATAGATTTTTGGTATTTATCAGTAGTCGACACCTCTAACGCA
>DAHUYT010000013.1:33563-48945 GCA_027315065.1 Nitrososphaerota archaeon
ATGATTGAAGAAAAACTGGGATTGTTAAATATTACACTTCCAATATCCCCCAAGCCTGTAGGCTCGTACATTCCAGTTGTAAGAACGGGAAATTTGATATTTGTTTCAGGCCAGATTCCAGTTAAAGATGGCAAAGTAGAAGTGTATGGAAAGGTACCTACAGACATATCAATAGAGGTAGCACAACAGGCAGCTAGGCTTTGCATTATAAACGTCTTGGCTCAAATCAAGGCAGAACTTGGAACACTAGACAAGATTTCCAGAATTGTGCGAGTGTCAGGATTCGTAAACAGTGCGCAGGACTTTATCGAACAACCCAAGATCATTAACGCTGCCTCAGACTTGTTGTTTGAGATATTTGGAGACATAGGAAAACATTCCAGAATTGCAGTTGGAGTTTCAAGTCTTCCGTTAAACTCCACTGTTGAGATAGACATGATAGCAGAAGTCAGCTAAGTTTGGAATTGAATTTTTTCAAAAACTGAGAAATTTTTTCTTTTGGTATAACCGCACCGCATGCTTTGTCATGACCCCCGCCTGATCCTCCAAGATCAGTTGCCAATTGGTTGACAATCCTACCTAGATGCAATTTGCACAATTTTGAGCCACGAATAGAAACAGCGTAAACCCCTTTTTCTTCTCTGAATTTGTATGACACCCCAACGTCCTTTCCTGACATTCCCAAGACAAAATTAACTACCATGCTTGCACCTGAATCTGTGACTTCCATGTGGGCCAAGTTCTTCATTTTCTTCATGTTGTCTTTTACCTTTTGAATCACGCCCGAGATTCTTTCTGCTTGTATGCGTGCAAACTCAAAAGTATTTGGAATATCATGAGGATATTTTAATTGGCTAAGCTCATCTACAAGATATAACAGGTAATCACAGTCCTTTTGATGACTAACAATAGTGAAGGTAAGAACTGTTGCCTCAAGCAAGATAAATTGCCTGTCAAATCTTTGAAGCAATTTAGAGCCCACAGGTCTATCTTCCATGTAATCAGTGACTGCTGAACAGGCTGCAATTAGTGAGCTATGATCATTTAGCTTTGACTTGAATGCATTATAAACTTGAACTGTAGTACATTCGTTTACTGTATGGATCAGTTTTACTTTTAACGACTGAATTTTTTTCTTTATACCATCTTCTAGATCATGATGATCAATATACGTCACTGAAACGCGTTTTTTCCTTAATGCCTTAAGGAGCTCAACAAATTGATCTTGGTTTGTTTTACTAAGACCCAAGTCACAGATATACACCGTTTTTAATGATTCGTCATTACGTAATTGTTCAAGCTCTGTAATAAGACCAGGATAGTCAACAAGTCTAGTGTCCCCACCAAAAGCTTGCCTGATTAGTGATGCGGCACCTATTCCATCAGCGTCTTCCTTGTGAGAAATACAAACAACTTTGGTCCTTGCCATAGAATTAACAAGTCAGAATGCCCTCATTTAAATCAAAAACGATCTGTTCAATGATAGATCTGCCCATGGACTCCAGTCTACAAATTTGTTAAAAATCTACGGTTTCCATACATCCATGTAATTTCAATAATTGTTCAAGCTACAAAAGTAGCTGGTTTTTTTAGATTCATGTAGTTTTTAAATTCTGAAACCAAATTTCTATGCTTAACTCCATCTTGTAAAACCATGCAATACATATCATAAAACGCGATTCCAAGCAGTCTTGCTTCCCTGTCAAGTTGTGATATTTCATCCAAGATTTTTGGATCTCGTGTTTCTACCACGAAGCTGTCAACTAATTTGATGAAATCCTCTTCCAATTGAACCATTTCATATACCCTTTGGAAATTTTGCTATATGCTACAGAGTTGCGAGATTAGACCAAGTACTTAATTTTTTACCATGTTTATTCCAAACAGCATCTATTTCTCACATGATCAAGATTCCATACGTAGTAGATTTTTAATACACATTTGCTACAATATTATTAATGGAAACAAAGAACATAGGCCTTCGAAATATCGAGGTTGCAGATACAAAAATTTGTGCAATAGACGGCATTAATGGAAAACTGATCTATCGCGGATACGACATTTTAGATCTGGTGAAAAAATCCAATTTTGAAGAAACTGCATGTCTGCTTCTCAATGACGGCCTTCCAACAGATAAGATTTTAGATGATTTTGCAAACAGATTGATTGAATCAAGAGACATTCCAGAGAACATTGAAAAGAATTTAAAAAATCTTCCCAAGACAGCCAACCCGATGGATGTGATCCAGTCTCGCATATCAGAATTAGCAGTATACGATAAGGAAGAAGGGGATGATCGAGAGATCAATTATAACAGAGCAATAGACCTAATCTCAAAAATTCCGATAATTGTAGCATATTGGGACAGAATTAGAAATGACAAGGACATTGTTCTTCCTTCAAAGAAATTAGGCCATGCTGGAAATTTTCTTTACATGTTGACTGGAAAGGAACCAGATTCTGAAATTTCAAGAATTTTCGATATATGTTTGATTCTACATGCGGAACATAGTTTTAACGCATCTACCTTTTCTGCAAGAGAAGTAGCTTCGACTCGAGCTCACATGTATGCAGCAGTTAGCGCAGCAATAGGTGCACTCGGCGGTGAACTACATGGAGGAGCAAATTTCCAAGTCATGAAGATGCTTCTTGATATCCAGACAGAAGACAGAGTAGAACCAAAGATAAAAGAGAAACTTGCAAAAGGAGAAAGGATAATGGGAATGGGTCATGCAGTGTACAAGACATTTGATCCTAGAGCCGAGGTACTAAGAGAGCTTTCTCGTAAACTATCTGAGAAGACTGGACAACCATGGTATAAAATCACAAAGAGAGTCGAGGATGTAACAGAAGAAGAAATGAAAAAAATAAAAGGGTCTGATATTTTTCCAAATGTAGACCTTTACAGCGCATCTACATATTACATGCTAGGAATACCAATGGATCTTAATACCCCAATTTTTGCAATTTCAAGAACAGCTGGATGGACTGCACACATAATTGAAGAAAAATTTGCAGAGGCCCAACCAAAACCGATGCTTTATAGACCAAAGGCAGTTTATGTTGGGAAATATTGCGGTCCATCGGGTTGCGAATATGTGCCTATTGAAAAAAGACTAACATCAATCTAGCATATAAATTGAAAATTGGTTAAATGATTATTATATTGGCATACTACACTGCCAAGCTATGATGAAGAGGATACCATTTGGCATTATAATCATAGTCGGTTGTTTGCTCATAGGTGTGTATGCCATGGCCGATTTTTTCATTCCGCAGGTGATTTGCAAAGTCATTCCGCGCGATAAAAGTGTCAATATGTATGCCGGTCAATACAATCCCAATGTGTTCGGGGACATTTGTTCAACATTACCATAGGTCATCATGCCGTATGTTGTTGTCTAATTTCCTTTTAAACATTTAAAGACGATTCAGATGAATCTTGCATCTTGATCTAAAGTGCATTCTCTCTCATAGTATCAAAACGCAAGAGAAGTGATGTGAGGCGACACATAAACACCAATTAGACAATACCCCAGATTACAGATCCAGTCTCTTTTGAATCTGGAATTTCTCAGACAAAATCATGCTACTATAGATTCCCATTATAGTACCATACATGATATGAAATATCATGGCCCCCCACATTATCAGAGACATGTTTGCCTTCAGCGTTGTAAGCATATAACGATCATTGTCTGTAAGGCCTGTGAAATTTGTATTGCTGGAGATAGAGTTTATGGCTGGCAGTACAACAAATAGTGTGATTGGCATGAAAAATATCGCATATACCTCAAGGCCTGTAACACCGCCTCCCAATGCCCCCTTCCACGCCTTATCGAGATAAAGCATTGGGTGTAGTGTAGAACACAAACAGAATACTGCGCCTATTGTCATGGCAGTAAGCATGTGAGCTACAACACCGAAGAGTGTTGCAGGTAGACCAATCAAACCAACCGCCAGCCCTATCATAGTATAGAACGCAAAAGGACTAAACGTAAGATCAGAGTCAACTGCAACAAATGCAACTAGAATCACTATGCCACTCACAAAACCTGCCATTGCCCCAGCCTTACTTTTTTCGTAAATCTCACTACGGTCTATTACCACATTGTATTATCGGCAATCAAGTATTTACGCATATTCGGTTACAATTTGAATATAAATCTGGAACCAAGTTGTATATCGCTAAAACGTGAATACCATATAGCATGAAGAAGGAATTTGTCCATTTTTACAAATATGGAGGTAACCAGTGTGTTGAATATATCAGAATAAGCGCCATGGAAATGTGCACATCAAACGCTCAAAATGTGGCAGACTGTCGCCTTTCAAAAATTTTAGTATGTTCTTAGCATGTAGATGGAGTACAATTTTGTATTATAAAATCCAGAAATCAGTGCCTGAACTTAAGTAAATATCGGATGGCTGAGCACATCCATGTAAAGAATTTTTCATGATTTTAATTTCTTTTTGACAACCAAGTCTTTGCGCGCGTATCAATGTCGTATCTATGTAGAACATGAAAAACCATCTCATAGAAAGTAATTCCTCTTTTTTGAGCTTCACTATCAATCCACTTTAGTCCTTCAGCAAGCTCTGGATCATACTCTGAGAACTCGACCAATTCGTCTACCATGTTTGTGAAGAATGAATTCGCTTCTAGCACGAACACAGATTTTTATTTTTGTTATTCAGTTGTATATTCAAAATATATAGACAATCAACACCTTTTTGATTGACACATGGATCACATTTACTATTTTGATGGAAATAAGAAAAAGATCTCATGGATAATTGAAAATAGCAAAACATGTGTAAAACAAAGCAGAGTTCACACAGAAAATTATTATGAAATAGTGTCTACCGAACAATCAAAATACATTGCATTACATGTTGGCATCTTCTGGGGAATTGGTAGATCCATAATAAAAAATACTGATACTATAAACGTCATGCTTGATCTAAGATCCATGTTTGGACATCTTGCAGAAGATAAAACTGTTGATGATCCATTCATAATATCTAAAACTAAATTTATCCAACAATTAATAGATCAGCGAGGATTACAGATCAAGTATCACGTTATCAAGCATGATCAAAATAAGGCAACACCACTACTTTCGCAGTAATACCAAACCAACATCCATAAGATTAATGTGAGTCGATCCCGTGATTACCAACCCGCCATATTTCTCAAAGTAGCGATATGAATTATTCATATTCAAATATTTGTCAATAGGTGCTAATGGTGCAGTAGAATCTGCAATCGCACCTGCCGCACACGTAGCTCCATCTAGTCCATCAGTTCCTACAGATGCCATAGTCAGGGTTTCATCACGATCCTTTAATTTTTTCAACAGATTCAAGACTAATTCCTGATTTCTCCCACCTTTTCCGTTCCCTTTTACTGTAACTGTGGGCTCGCCTCCAAAAACAAGACAAAAGTTGTTTGAATGTGGAACATGTTTTGAAATTTCAGATGCCACATTACCCACATCACCTTCCAAAGAATAGATTGCTTTTGTGGCAAATCCAAGTTTTTGAGCATGAGTTTTCATGAGATCAACACAGTCTCTGTTAGCCTGGATCACATAATTTTGGATCGTGGGTTTTTTTGGAGTTTCTGGGATCATCCCTTTAGTTCCAAGAATAACTCTTGCCCAGACTGCCTTTGGAATTAGATTTTTAAGATTATATTTTAATAGGACTTTTTTTGCGTCATAAAAAGTAGAATTGTCACAATATGTTAGCCCAGATGCAATCACAGATAGATCGTCCCCTACCACGTCTGACATCACAAGCGATACAGCATCACATCTAAGCGAACCCAGTAGTCTTCCACCTTTTACCTTAGACAGATGTTTCCTTACACAGTTTATCTCGCGTATGTTTGCGCCGGATCTTAATAGGAGACGGCTCACAAGTTGTTTATCTTGTAACGAAATTCCATCTGGAAGAGATACAAGTGAAGATGCACCGCCAGAAATTAGAAAGATAACCAAGTCTGTTTCCTCCAATAACTCAAGAAATTCAATTATTTTCTTGGCCGCGTTAACACTTTTTGCAGTAGGGATAGGATGGTTTGATCTTATCAGAGTGAATTTTTTCTTTCTAATTAAAGAAACGGTCTTATCTGGTATGACTACTATCCCTCCATGAACTCTAGTTAACGAGTCTACTGTACGTGCCATCAAATCTGCCGATTTCCCAATAGCAATTAGGTATATGTGTCCATATCTCTCAAAAGATATCTTTTTCCTGCCTATTTTGAGAAAATCACGCTTTACATTTTTTTCTAGTGAGGTATTAGGTAAGGAATCAGAAACACTCCTCTCAATTATTGATAACGCTAATTTTTTGTTCTTAGTTATTGCGAGCAGTTTAAAATTTTTAATAATCATTTTCCAACCTTATGTGAACCACCATGTCTAAAGAACATGGTCTTCCTGCTTCATAGATCTCATTGAGATCTCTACAGGCGTCAATTTCCGCAATTCCTGCGGTATTGCTTTATTCAATATGTTGATACTTGCATTGCAATCCCTGTCCATTACAAGATTGCATTTGTCGCATCGATGCATTCTTACTGCCAGAGATTTTGGCATCTTGTTTCCACATCTTGAGCAATGCATGGTGGTGTTTCTTGATTCCGCCTCAACATACAGGTTTACCTTGTATTCCAATTTTTGCAGGAATGCTCCCCAGCTTGAATCCATTATACTTCTTGAGAATCTTGGATTTTTTACCATATCGGTTAGTTGTAATTTCTCCACACAAATGGCATCATATTTTCTAGCGTAAATTGTTGAGAGTTTATGCTGAAAGCCTTTTCTTCTATTTGCTATTCTTTCATGGATTACTTGGTACCATCTTATGGATTTCTTTCTGTTGTTTGATCCAAACTGTCGTCCGGGTATTTTTCTCTGTACCCTTGCAAGTGGTTTTAGTATTTTCTTGAGGTTTTGTGGATTTGGCGTAACAAATCCATCCGAATCATATGCAAAGTTCTTGATTCCAACATCAATGCCAACTGCCATGGTGTCATGCCAAGACTGTCAGTAATATTGTTTTTTCCGCTTTCATCCCACCCCCTAAAGGATGCGGGTTTTCTCGCTAACATCAGGATAGATAAAGAAAAATGATTGAATTTCTGAATCTTTTCCGCACTAAAGACCATGATACCAAAATTTAAAAGGAATGCGTATCCTTGTTCCAGTTTTTTTATATATGGACCGTTACAAGGTAATGTGTGAAAGGTGTAAGTTTTTGTACCAAGGGAAAACTATTGATGTATCTCGGGTTTTTAGTGATTACCACAGTCATGATAATGCCAGCTTATGCAGATCAAGTCATTCAACCAACAAGCGGCGGAACCATTGATGTTGGCTTTGCAACAGATCCTGCAAATCCGACTCCTGGCGGTTCGACAAATCTACTGATAAGCTTTATCAACAAGTCAACTCATGCAGTTCAATCCCACGTAGACTACAAAGTGGCAGTGATGGAAGGAAGCAACCAGATCTGTGGAACCCAAATATTACATACAGCAGAAGGATCAGTTACCATCCCATGTCAATTGCCTGATGCTGCAACGTATCAAGTGATTGTGGAAGTAGATGGAATACTTTTCCAGCCAATACCACCTGAGACTGCAACGTTTACTGTTAATCTTGGAGGATCAAATACAAGTACCAATTCTACAACAGGTACAAATTCAACGACAACTGCACAGCCTAATGGGACCCAAAGCATCGTAATTCCAGCATGGATTAAGCACAATGCTGGCTGGTGGGCAGATGGACAGATTGGAGATGGCCAATTCATTCAAGGTCTTCAATACATGATACAACATGGAATAATACAAATACCGTTACAGTCTGGTGGTTCAACTACAACATCAGGAACTCCTCCCATTCCAGTATGGATCAAGCACAATGCTGGCTGGTGGGCAGATGGACAAATCTCGGATGGAGAATTTGTAAAAGGAATTCAGTGGCTCATTTCCAACAAAATAGTCACAGTATAGAAACCCATGACATATCTTTGTGAAATTAGCAACATTGCATTAGTTACGCAATCCTTAAGCGATGTAATTACATATGGTAGACACACATGTCAGGAAATAATCCAGACCTAAGAGAAAAAGTGGACCAAAGCCGTGGCTTTTTCAAAAAGTTACAGCTTGTCATACCCGCACTCAGAGAATATCGTAAACTAGAAGACATTAGAGCGGCAGATGAACTTTTACGAAAACAAGTTTTTGACAAACTTGACGAATCAAAAAACAAATTGGAAACGTTGAGAAAAGCCATGTCTGACAAGGGCGATTTTACTAGCCTGGTTTCAATTGGAACAATTATTTCACAGATACAGCAGATCGCAGGAGAAGTACTTCACTCCCAACAAGGATCTGCCGGCATATCACCAAACATAGTAATCGATGAGAATACATTAAACAAGCTATACGAGTATGATTATAATTTTGTCAATAGCGCTGAACAGATATCATCTACAGTTGCAGAATCATTGACGGAATATACCTCTGGAACGTCAACTGCACAAGCAATCGCAGCCAAAATCAGTCCGATGTTAGAAGACTTCAAACATGTCTGGAAGCAGAGGCTTGAATCTGTTGAAAACATATTGGTGACTAAATAGGGATCAATAGAAATGATAATAACACGAAGGTAGGAAGATGATTGTAAATGTTTGGGCATAAAAAAGATCCGAATTTTGGCGGTGGCAGCGTAGCAGGTTCTACTACAATAGAATGGGATTCACAATACAAAGAAGGTAACATAATGTGGAAGGTCCCACGCCTTATCAGACTAAATGACAATATAGTAGTCAGAGAAGACGAGATTGCAGTATTTTTTAGAGACGGAAAGGTGTTGACTTATTTTGATAAACCCAATAGATATGCCCTTACCGATTTTAACGCACCGATAGTTGGTGGTCTTTTAAAATTCTTCGCAGGTGTACAACAAGCGGCAGAAGTATATTATTTACAGAATAGATACATGGATGGTAAATTCGGTTCAGCAGAACCATACCAGTTTGTCGATCCTGTCTTTGGAATCGTAAATCTCAGAATATTTGGAGAATTCAGATGGAAGATATCACAACCTGAGAATTTTATCAATCAATTCGTTGGAACTTTTGCGGTTCAGACCTCAGATGACATAGAGACAAGACTCAAGCAACAGATGGTTCTTCTTGTGTTCAATGCAATAGGAAAAATGAAAGACAGTGGTTTGAAAATTACAGACATTGCCACCAATCTTCAAAACATTGAACAGATAGTACTTTCCAATGCACCAACTAACTTTGGACAGTATGGAATAGAAATTAACAAGATATCAGGCATTACAATCAGTCTACCAGAAGAGGTTCAAAAAGCAATTAATACACGGTCAGAAATGTCAGTGCTTGGAGTCAATTACATGCAGTACCAGGCAGGCCAAGCAATGACAGATGCTGCAAAGAATCCAGGAGGCATGGCAGGTCTAGGAGCTGGCCTAGGAGTAGGATTCGGCGCAGGCTCTGGAATAGGATACGCCATGGCAGGTCAGATGGGACAAGGAATGTACCAGCCTCCAATGAAACAATGTCCCAAATGTAGCATGATGATGCCTGCCTCCAGTAGTTTCTGCCCAAATTGCGGTTCAAGTCAACAACAAATACAACAACCAAAACCACAAGAAGGAATTTTATGCCCACAATGTGGTGCTCACATTGCCACTGATTCCAAGTTCTGCTCAAGCTGCGGCAAGCAGCTAAAGATAGGTTAGGAGAAAAATATGTATTGTATAAAATGTGACACACAACTTCCAGATGACGCGACTTTCTGCATGAAGTGTGGTGCAAAACAGCAACCTCACGCATCTCAGGCAAATCCACCCGCACAGTCAGCTACAAGTCAGACTCAGGATGTAGTAAAAGAGATCAAATGTCCAAGTTGCGGTGCCCCCATAGCCCCAAAATTTGGCGAGATGGTCATAACATGTGAATATTGTGGCAGTAGTGTAACTTTAGAAAATTCCGGTTGGAAGAACATAGAAAAGCATACGATGCTCCCAATCACCATAACTGGCAAGGATGATATCACAACAGAGCTACACAAGATGATGGACAAGGGTTTACTCCACAGACATTTGCAAGAAACTTCAACTTTAGAGGAACTTAGTTTGACAATGGTGCCTTATTGGATAATCCCTGTTACCGCACGAACTAATCTTGTTGCAGTAGATATTGCCGCAGAAGTGGGAAATATAGCTACAACAGCTGCTTTGTTTGGAGTGATGGGCGGAGCCATGGGAGGAGGTGGGTTTGGCGGAGGGCGAGATGGAAATTTTGGCGGCGGAATGATGGATGGCATGCTGATGGGAAGCATGATGGGAGGAGGCGGAATGATGGGAGGTTCTGCAAATACAAAAAAAGCGTATACAGTTGACGCAAATTACAACTGCCCCGTGATTGCGCTCAAGGCATTAACAACATACCAACCTCATAATTATGAATTTGCGCTGGACGGAAGAATTGATTTTGACTCTAAAAAGATTCCAAAATCAGTCAAAGTTCTAAATGGAGATGTAAATGAGGATGCCGCCAAGAACCAAGCCAAGACAATAGCGGATCAGTTACAGTCAGAGAAGGCGCATTCTAAATATCACATGATACAACAAATACAGACCGAAGAAGATGTTGCAAGTGGAGAGCTGTTACATGCTCCAATATGGTTTGCAAGGTATGACCACAAAGGAAAAAAGATAATCTTAGTGATAGATGCCAATTCTGGTGCTGTAATAAATAGAATAGGATTGTAATCTACTTTACGTTAAGAAAATACGTCTTTATAGCATCTAGTGTATCATGGACAGGTCTAACATGGCCAAACTCGTCCATGATAGTATCGTGAATCTCCAATATCTTTCGCTTGTTATCTGGTTCGTCCTTTAGAAGCACTATCATATCCTCCAATCTATCAGCCAACTTGGGTTGATCCTCAGATTCTATTTCATTAAGAGATTTGATCTCATCTTGTTCCAAAGTATTACCATGTGGTGCTGCTTTAGAGAGCACCCGAATCATAGATTCTACTTTAGAAATGGTTTCATCGGTGTTTGCAGGATTCATTTTCTTATCATTCCCTCGGGTTTTTAGATATAAAAAGCACACCTTTACTCCCTTTATTTTGATGCTGACCGCATATTCCGTTTTGTATTTTAAGAAGATTGAATAGGCAAGAGTATAATAATAATTACAGATCTTATTTTGCTATGAATACCGTAAGAATTCCAAAGACAATAAACTATGGTAAAGACGCCTTATCAGATACACAGTATCCAAAAAACGCACTCGTTGTTACAACAGCTCCTCCCGAAGTATCAAAAAAATGGCTTACTAGGATGAAGATTGCAGATTATATGTTATACGATAAGGTAGAGCCAGAACCTTCTATTGAAACAGTAAATAGAGTAATTGCAGAGTTCAAGCCAAAAAATCCATCTGCTATAATCGGATTAGGCGGCGGTAGCTCACTTGATGTTGCAAAATATGCAGGCATGGAGATGAAAATACCAAAGATACTCATCCCAACAACCTTTGGTACAGGTGCAGAAATGACAACATACTGTGTGCTCAAGTTTGATGGAAAGAAGAAGCTTTTACAGGATGAAAGATTTCTTGCAGATGTGGCAGTCATAGATTCTTACTTTATGGACGGAACACCAGAGGCTATAGTCAAGAATTCGGTATGTGACGCCTGTGCCCAAGCAACAGAAGGCTATGACAGCAAGAGGGGAAACGAGTTTACAAGGATGATGTGCAAGTCTGCTTTTGATGTATTATACGATGCAATAATGAACAACAAGCATGAGAATTATCCATTCGGTTCCATGCTATCTGGAATTGGGTTTGGCAATGCATCGACAACGCTAGGACATGCACTCTCATACGTATTTTCAAATGAGGGAGTACCTCATGGATATTCGCTTTCTGCTTGCACTACAGTTGCACACAGATTTAACAAATCATCATTTTATGAGAAATTCAAGGAAGTAATAGAGAAGTTAAAGTTTGACAAACTCTCTCTCAAGATGCCTGTTGATCAAGCTGCAGATGTAGTCATGACGGATAAAGGTCATCTTGATCCAAATCCAATACCGGTTACAAAAGACGACATCATGCACTTATTGCAAGATATCGTTAACGGTAGGATGTAAAAAAATACCCATTATATCTTCCCTCCAGCCTGTTTCCAATTAAGCTTTTATGATACCCACACCATACAAGTGAAAGTTCCAATGCAAGAGACATACAGTATCAGTGATCTCAGAGAAAAAATACTAGAAACCTTAAACGAGATCGGATTTGATTCCTTACGCTATTCCAAAATACTTGATTATACAATAGATCTGTTTCACGAGAAAGGACTTGGTATTGATTATTATGGATATCACAACATAATCCACGAATTAGAAGTCACGCATGTTACGCTTCTAGCAGCACAATGGCAGAACCAACAAAATCTCATTACAAAGGACGATACAAAGTATCTGTTTGTGGCAGCCTTGTTTCATGATTACGATCCACAAAAAAGAGTTGACAAGCCGCATGAGCCAGACGCGGTTAATTTTGTTAAAACTGACAAAACATTAGAGTCGTTACTAAGAGAGTCCAACATAGATCCTAACATCATAGCAGCAATGATATTGAGAACAGCGTATCCTTGGGTTGGAGAGAAAAAAGAAAAGGCAGAATTACTAATTGATCATTTTTATTCCATGTCAGACATTACAAGAGACAACCTGCAAAAGATCGAACATTACAAGAAACTTGGATGGTTTCTTTCAGTATCAGACAGGATTGGAGGTTATGCCATGGGTGATTTTTCACATGCACTTGAGATGGCAAAGAAGAACGCCCATTCTTTGGCATGGCATCCCAATCTTATAGCAATTCGTTCTGTTGCATATTTCGAGGATCTCTTAAACAACGAATCAGAGATGTGTAATAGAATTCTAGGAGCGTTGCCAAGGACTATGCGCAAATCATTTATGGACAATGTATTAGGATTCATGAGACTTCGAGAAAGTGAAATACAGAATCAAGCAACAGTGATTTACGATAAGGTGCAGCTGGTACCCACAATCGATCCGATCACTACACGACAAGACGATGAATTTATCAGCGTTCTCTTTGAAATTTTCCAAGAGTTGCCTCGCCCTCTCCAATTTTTGAGAACATATTTTGCCGATTCCATACGCGACCCAAAAACATTACTTAACACGTTAAGGATTGGAAATGAAAATGGTCCGGTTGTAGGTTTTGTAAAGGGAAGTTTATTAGAAAACTACAAGCTTCGTTCCGATATCAATGATCCACATTTTGGGAAAAAGGATACAGTGTTTTTAGAGCCCATTGCATTGAAAATGGGGTATTGGGGATTGAGGGGAGGACGAGAAATGCGCTTGTTATTTTTAATACAAGCCCAGTCTAAAGGATACAAATATCTCTCAAGTTTTGCCCTAAGAGATGTAATACAAGAAAGGGTAAAACGCAATGAGAAAATCGAATTTGTAAGACAGTTTGATCCTGAAAGGTGGGACTATTACAGGATTAAACTATAAAATTTATCTGAAATTAACATCATGATAGATTTTACTGCACTTTATCACTTCAAATGACGATTAAGGTGCTCTTACTAAACTTAAATACCGCTTTCAAATGAACAAATTGCGACAGGGTTTCGTATAGTATGATCAAGTTTGGAATTCAACAGGGGTTGAATGTTGCTCGTCTTGGGCTAACAGAGGATCAAATCTTAACAGCTTGTGTTTTGGCTGATAAGGTAGGATATGACTCGATTTGGTACATGGATCATAGCAATGTCCCCCAATGGAATCACGCAATTGTAAATGACCCATGGGTTATGCTTTCTGCCATAGCTTCCATTACAAACAAAGTCGAGCTTGGAACTTGTGTGACAGATGCAGTCAGAAGACATCCGTCAAATATTGCTCTAGCTACTATTACACTTGACAGAGTTTCACATGGAAGAGGAACCCTCGGCATAGGCGCAGGTGAGGCCCAAAATATCAAAGAGTTCAAAATACAATGGGACAAACCAGTAGGTAGATTTGAAGAACAGCTTCAAGTGATCAAATTACTTTTTGAATCATCACCTGATCGTCGAGTAAGTTTCAAGGGAGAATATTATGAGCTTGAAAATGCATGTTTACAGGCAGCTCCGATTAGAAAACCTCATCCCCCAATATACATGGCAGCTGGTGCCCCCAGAACCCTAGCATTATGTGGAAAATACGGAGATGGTTGGATTCCTATAGGATATACTCCTGAACTTTATGAGGAACATGTCAAATCGATCAAGCAATCTATGAGGGAAAACGGCAGAGACGATTCAAAGTTCCAGTTTGGTGTAGATATCGACGTTTACTTTGCAGATGATACAGAAGTAGCATGGGCAAAGATGAAAAACGCTGTAAAAGTTAGTTTGTTCAAACCCGAAGTTCTCAAAGTGCATGGAATAAAAGATGTTGCAGGCTTTGACTTTAAGAAATATTTCACAGAATATTCAATGTCAAATCAAGAATGGATAGTAAAGATGAGAGAAGCTGCGCAGACAATTCCTGACAAAGTAGCTCGCTCATCGATTGGAATCGGTACACCAGATGACATCATACCAGTCTTTGAAAGATTCATCAAGGCAGGTGTTAACCATTTTATTGTCAGGTTTTGGGGTTCCGGATACTTTGGGTCAATAGACAAATTTGGTTCTACCGTACTACCGTACTTTAAAGACCAGAACAATCCAAGAAAATAATGATGTTTTAGCACGCCAGTAATAGATTTGAAGACATGAAATTTCCATCAGGAACCTAAAAAATGCATCTTAGATCATCGCTCAAGATGTTACCAGGTGCATGATGATGTTTCTTTGAAGCGCTACAAATTATACCATACACAAGCCAAAGATATCAGTACTTGTGATAATGTAGTTTAGTTTTTGGCATCAAGTGTCATTGCAATATCCCAAGGACTGACTATTTGATCTTGTGTAATAAGATACGGTGAAGACATGCCAAGCATCACCCTAGAGGCTTCAGATATAGTCATGTCTCCTGAGATTCTTTTGGCCACACCTAATTTGAAAACGTTTGTCTTCATATCCAAAAAGTTTTTTGTGTTACAAAGGCAATTGAGATCCCTAGCTATTTTTTCTATTATTATTCTATCACTTATGAAAAGATCACTATTTTCTAGGACTAATTTACGAGACTTATTCTCAAACATAGATGTTATTATTTCACCAATCGTGGAATCACCCCTAAAGAAAATAATTCTTTTTTTTGGCATT
>DAHUYT010000014.1:0-228 GCA_027315065.1 Nitrososphaerota archaeon
TATTTGCCAAGCCGCTTGTAGGCTCCCTGCTCAGATTCCTCAACCAGCCGAATATCAGTCAAAACCAATTTCTCGCCTTTAGTCTTTGGCTCAAATGGTCTCACTCTAGACAGGCTTTGATCATAGTATGGATCACCTTTCAATATCAAGTCATGATGGCGTTTTACAAAATATCTAATCTCTTCGTTGTCTTCAATATACGGCCTGCTGGCTGTACCATGATGATAC
>DAHUYT010000014.1:238-45407 GCA_027315065.1 Nitrososphaerota archaeon
TGGGCATATGGAGTATAGATTACCAAGTATCCCTTTTCCCTCAATCTCAAACATAGATCCACATCATTAAACGAAAAAGCGAGGTTTTCATCAAACCCGCCAACCTGCTCAAAGAGACTTTTCTTTATCATAAGACAAGCTCCAGTCACAGCACTGCACTCGCGCACAGTATTAACAAGCCCCATGTATCCAGACTCGCCTCTTGGCAGCCCCTCAAATGCATGCGATGTAACACCTCCAACACCAATCAGTACACCGGCATGCTGTATGGTACCATTCAAGTAAAACAGCAAGGCACCAACTACACCAACATCAGGCCTTACCGAGTGCTCAAGCATCCTTTCAATCCAGTCAGGAGATATCACCTGCGTGTCGTCGTTCAGGAAAACAACATGCTCACCCCTGGCATATCTTACGGCAAAGTTGTTAATCTTTGCAAAGTTAAACTCTTCATTGTAAAAAAGCACCTTGTGCTCCAGCCCTCCAAGATACTTTCTTGCCTCCTCCCTTCTGCTGTTGTCAACTATGATTATCTCGTAGTTTTTGTAGGACGACTTTGCTATGCTATCAATGCACGGCTTTAGCAGCTTGAGACTGCCCGCAGTAGGAATGATAATGCTGACAAGCGGTTTCTGAGAACTTGGATTCCCGGATGCCATCTAGACTCTTTCCTTGCCTTTCCTAGTTTTATATGGTTCTGCGAAAACGTCTCCTGATATCCACACAGGCAAGCCTCTGGCAAGTGATTCCCAAACTGTCTCCATCATGATATATCGCCAAGGCCATGCAGATATGCCACAAAGTCACTGTGGTCCGGACCCCTTCTTCAAGTGGACCTGGTACAAGGGAGACAACGGTGAACCAAAGATAGAGGTATATCATCTTAATCAGTTAATATAATTCTACCAAATTTGGTAGAACTATATATACATCTTTGTACCATTATACAACATGGATATCCAGACGCCATCGATAACAGAGGCAAGAGACGGGCTAGCATTTGCCCAGGCGCTGCCGCCAAAGATAGTATACAGCGTAAAAAATGACGCGGTTCCGATTGCCGGCTCGGAGCAGACTGCATACAGGAGGCTGCGCCTGCTAAGATCGCTTGGCCTTGCCAGTTTCAGAAACGGCCTTTTTAATATAAACAGGGAAGCGGCAATGCAGCCGCTCTTTGTAGTGGCAAAACTTTTTCCTTCATTGATATCATTGAGACAAGCGCGACGGTTCGGCAAATTTTACAATGACTCTGACATCAGGTATGCCAGAAATTCAATGAGAGGTGCAATCGTAACTTTGGACTTTGATGCGTGGGATCTCACAGGCTTCCAGACGCCGTCAGATCTGTACCTATACGTGGACGATGTAGCAAAGTCTGCCAAGCTGCTCAGAGACCGCGGCTTTAGCGAGGGAAGGAAGGGCCGCGTGGTACTTCTTCCAAAAAGAGGCGATTTTACAGACAAGGTAAACAGAACTTATCTTGACTGTATTGCAAGGGGTGGCAGGAGCATCTACGATGCAATAGCAATAGAGCTGCTATACCACGACAGGATACCGGTAAAGGGCAACTTTCCCGTTGAATATATTTTAAAGGTACAGCAGGAGATGGACCAAAGCAGGTTTAAGGATTGAAGCAGCTGGCGCGCGAGGCCCTTCTTGTCACACAGGACTTGGGCCGTGTCATTTTCATAGGAGCTATAGCAAGATATTTTCACACCAATGTATACAGAGAGTCCAAAGATCTGGACTTTGTCGTAGAAAAACCGGTCTCAAAAAAAGCATTAAACGATAAGGGGTACAACCAATTTGAGAGAAACGGCAAGCTCGAATGGTTTTCTCCCCGAGGAATCAAGCTTGACATCTACTCAAGGGATGTAAGCGGCATTCCAGTCAGGAAAATAATTGACACCGCGATAGAGTTTCCTGCAGGCAGGAGCAAGGAAAGGATACTGGTCATGAGTCTAGAGTCGCTCATAGTGGCAAAACACCGGGCTCAAAGGGCAGGCGATGTAGAGGATCTACACATCATAGCGAACACAAAGTCTAGGGATATACGGTGGGACCTTCTGAGGACCTTCACAAAAAGCAAGCACGAGTATGATTCCATTAGGACCGCCATTGGATATTTGTCAAGAGCGTGATATCTTTACGGGTATGAATTTAGGTATCTAGGAAGAAAGGAAGAGAGGCTGTGCCTGAAAAAATTTATGAGATGAGGATAGAACAACTCGTATCAGCATCCTATACCGAAAAAACTGCATCAGGTTTGTCAAGAGACTGAGGCGTGAGAAGCAGCGCCTCGCTCACAATTCTCATCCCTGCCCCTCCCGCCAAACCGGAGACTGGTCATACTTCGAAAGGTTCTAGAATGATATGCATTTAGCAACCTCATGAACATCCTGCTCCTAAGCCAGTTCTTCTCGACAACGAGGGGAGGCGGAGAGTACGTCTTCAGCGTGATGGCAAGAAAACTTGCGGAAAATGGCCACAGGGTTTTTGTCATCACAAACAAGATTGAGGGCGAAGACTATCAAGATATAGATAACATCAATGTAATCTTTGTACCTCCCGTATTACAATACAAGGGAGGGCTTCCCCCAAGGTTCTCAGACAACATTAGATATTCCATCAATACTATAAGAGTAGGCCTCAAAACAATAAAACAAGAAAAGATTGACATTATACACTCAAACAATTTTGCACCAGCCCTTACAGGTTCCATATTATCAAGCCTCACATCAAAGCCACACATCACAACAGTCCACGACATATTCTCGCTTTGCGGTAAAAACTATTGGAAAAAATGGGGGCAGCAAAGCGACGTATCAAGAATGAATATCTTGCTTGCTCCATTCTTTGAGAAACTGATGATAAAGCTACGATACGATTGCATACATACCGTAAGCGAGGCCACAAGGGATGACCTCCTAAAGTTTGGCGCAAAAAAACCCATACATGTAATCCACAATTCCATTGAATCAAATCAAGCAAGCAATGCAACACCAAACCCCCTGCAGTTTGTATATGTTGGAAGGCTTGTCTTTTACAAGAACCTAGAAGTAGCAATAAAGGCAATAGATTTAGCAAGAAAGACAGAGCCTGAAATCAGGCTTGTAATAGTTGGAGACGGCCCCCACAGAAAGACCCTAGAGAACATGGTCAAAAAGCTAGGCTTGGAAAAAAACATCGAGTTCAAGGGATATGTAACACCAGAGGAAAAATCAAAAATTATCGCAGAGTCAAGAGCGCTTGTATTTCCAAGCTTGTGCGAGGGCTTTGGACTTGTAATACTGGAATCATATGAACAGAAAAGGCCGGTACTGGTATCTGACATCAGGCCCATGTCTGATATTGTAACTCATGAAGGTAACGGCTTTGTCATAGATCCCCATGACGAGAACCAGTGGGCAAAATACATTCTTAGTATGATAAAAAATCCCCAAGAGGCGTCTGCAATGGGTAATAATGGAAACAAGACGCTGACTGCATTGTACGGCCAGGAATCAATGTACCAAAAGGTTGTCAGGATGTACGATCTAGTACGGCAAAAAACTGGTTGATTCACTCTGGTCTTCATCAGTGCACCGCCCACAAATTTTACAAGAAATTTCACTATCAAGTTAACTTGGTCTTGACTTTGGCCAGTATTTATTCTGCCCATAGTATAGAGTCTTGGGCATCGTTGGCATCCATCAGATCAGGCTGGTATTCCGAGGCATTCTTTTTGTCCATCAGATTGGTAAACTGTTTTCGCATGTCTTCATATTCCCTAGGAGAGAGTATTCCCTGAACAATCAAGAGTGATTCGTTGTGGTCATCTGATCCGCGTTTGCCTTTAAACGAACAGGTTAACGCATCAAGTGTACTTGTTCCACAATGGACCGCATTTGCCACTGTGCTGTTATACAAGTTATTTTTTAGCGAGCCTTTGGCTGTTTTGAGAAACTCCTCTGCTTTTATGATATAGTTCGGCCCTTTTGACGAGTCTACCGATCGTGCCATCTATGAAACTCCTAACTTTTTGTCACATACTAGAATGTGGTTTTCAATGATTGACTGTACCAGAGATCGTCTGATATGTGCCATATTGTAGGCACGCTCTTCTTGTATTTTTTCACAATATAATGGAGAGTTCGTGATCAAGATCTGTTTCTATTCATAAAGTTAGGCAGAATTGTTAATTTTGGGATAGGCTCTAAATAGCCAAATTGGTGGGAATTATTATGGTTTCCTCATATGATCTCTTTACCGAAATTGTCAGGTGTGCTTTTCTAGGAGGAAACCAGATAATTGACTCCAGGACACACATGCTAGAGCCTACGTTGCTGAGGAAATACGATCTATTAAGAAAGTCGCCTGAATTTGGCTCAAAAACAGGTATGAATTATCTTTTTTCCAATTTATCATCTGATTTTACAACAACTGCGAAAAGTGAACTTTACAGAAAAGCAGGAGGTTGGATAGACAAGAGTTACGATGAGAGAAAAGTCAAACAGTTCCAAATTGATAAAGATATTTTTCTTGTACCAATACTGAGTAAGCCTGCGGTTGGAATCGACACGAGTAGTAACGATGAGGATACTTTTGTCTGCTTTGCTTTTTTTGATAATTATAAAGCGGCATATCATTATTTTGAAAAGTTTCTAAAAATTCCAAAAACCAAAACCTCAAGACCAGAATTCAAGTGGAATAAACTCGGTCCAGAGTGTAGAGATCTATTAGATCAAAATCTAGAGTACATACTTGGTATGTCGTGCGAGTTTGTTCTAATCCTGAAAACCAACGCACTTAAGAAACCTGAAGAGAAACCTGTCGATATTTTCATAAAGCTTATTGAAGGATGTTTCTCTAACTACGAATACAAGTTAGAATCCCGCCTTAAATTAAGAAGTAAAATCTTCAAACTGTCTAATGACGTACCAATACATTGTGATGCAGATTTTTCACCCTTGACGCCAGATAAGATAGTCAAACAATTTGTGAAAATATTAGCATCTGAAAATGAGCATACACCGTTACACGCAGAAAAAGACTCACATGAATCAGAACCTATTCAAGTTACCGATATTCTCTGTGGCATATTAAAAGAGTGTATTCTGAATAGAAAACGTGATAGTTTGGTTTCTTGGGAATTTCACAATAAACTAAAAAGCAAAACTAAAGAACGTCGTGCTAAGTGTTATTATTGGGAAAGAAGAGAGATTTCCTCAAGTTAAATTCAATTAGACAAAAAGGCGAGGTTTACCGTGTGTCTATTTGCGCAGACGTTACTGCCTATGGCAATCCCGTGACCTGCTGGGCAAACATCGCCTGTTATACATATAGTAAAGATACGATATAAACTAGTATCTGGTATTTTTTCCAGATCTTCATGAGAGAATGTGAAAAGCTGTTGCCGTGTGTCTATTTGCGCAGACGTTACTGCCTATGGCAATCCCGTGACCTGCTGGGCAACAGCCAGGTGTTCATACCTTGATGAAACATATAAAATAGTATCTGGTAGAACTACCAGATAGAGAAATCCACTAGGCTGCATTCCAGAATAGAACTCCCATTTCTGGATTTATAGATTATTGTTCATCTCGCTTTCTTAAAAAGATTGAATTCTAACAATTCAACATAATGACTAAGAGTTCGTGATCAAGATCTGTTTCTATTCATAAAGTTAGGCAGAATTGTTAATTTTGGGATACAAGTCCAGTTTCTACTGCTCGAAATATCTCTTCTGCAGCAGGAAAAAGGCGCTTATTTTGAAAATTGTTCTGTGCAGACTGTAGATACTCTTCGGATTTCTTCATGCTCCACCTAACTAAATCTTCTCGGCTTTTCACCATACAAAACCTCTCCGTTTGCATGAATCCCTATTATCAAAGGATCGTTTTCTAGTCTCTGCAAGTATTCTTTGACAGACATGACTATTGGATAAATCACAATACCATAACCTACGCTTATTTTCATGGTGACAAAG
This sequence comes from Nitrososphaerota archaeon, assembly GCA_027315065.1. Taxonomy (GTDB): domain Archaea; phylum Thermoproteota; class Nitrososphaeria; order Nitrososphaerales; family Nitrosopumilaceae; genus Nitrosotalea. The sequence goes on from DAHUYT010000014.1 coordinate 6,207, forward strand.
TCAAGAAGATCTTTTTTTATTACTTCATTGTTATCTTGTGAAAGTACGAGTATGTCTATATCGCTTGGTTCCCTTACAATGTTGCTTCTCATCCTGCCTTTTGCCAGACTGCCAAACAGTATAACCGCTTTTACCCTGTGATTTTTTACTGTGCGTCTGATCACCTTGCGTGCTATCTCTATGTAGACGCTTTTCAGGTCCTTAAACAGAGTCTTCAGAGATTTGTAAAGAAAATGACTACGGTTTATCTGATACACCTTAGCCTTGCCAACTCTGCATTGTAACTAATCCAGAGTTGACTAGATCCCCATCTGTCTGTTCATCTCCGAGACCGAAGAGCCTGCATCTTTAGCCAGCTCCATCTCAAGAATTTTTCTGTCTGGCTTTTCGATTAACACCGATAAAGCATTAACCTTTGTTTTGTTGTCTAATATTCTATCCAAATACATTGTCAAACACTTTTTTCGGTTTTCCGAAATACATTTCTGTTTTCCGAAAATAAATACAATCTGCTTCAAGGCCCTGCGTAAAAGGATTTGCCATGCAAGAACACACAAACACAATCTAGATGGGAGAACCAAGAGCAGACCAAAGTGTTCTCCAAGACATAAAGCGACTAGATAAGATTAAAGATCGCTAGTTTTCATGACCTTAACATAGTTTCTTGCTGCCCTCTCAAGTTCACGGTCGTCGGTTACCAGTACGAGGCCTAATTTTTCTGCAACTGTAAGATAGGAGGCATCATAAGCGGTCAGTCCTTCTTTTGTAGCAAGCTCCTGCACACGTTTTTCCAGTCCTTTGATGTTAACTATATCCATGCGTTGTATCAAAAGCAGAATGGAATCAAGCAATACCGAGGATTGCTCTGCTGTGATCTTTTTTTCACGATATGAGAGTTTCCAGATGACATTTGATATTTCATAAAGAGTCAAGTCCAAGAGATGCTGCCTTTCCAGAATCCTTATCGATTGCGATTCCTTGTTTCTTACAACATTTAAAAGAGAACTTGCGTCAAAAAGCCTATCTTTCATTTCTTGAGGATCGTACTGCCTTTACAATCTCGTTGCTACTAACATTTTTCCGCAATACACGGCCTATCTTATCGAGATCCTTTGAAAGGCTTTCCTCCTCGATTTTTCTTATCTCGTTTTCTATGGCTTTTCTTACAACCTCGCTTATCTTCAAGTGGTGCATCCTTGCTTTTTTTCTCAGCTCGTCTGATATCTTTGCCGAAACTACCGTGGTCACAGTATTACTTTAGTGGTAATACCATATAAGTATTATTTAGACAAATTCAAGTTATTAGTATTGATATAGTATTCTCTTTACTATGGGATGATACAATTTCTGGAAAATATACGAAAAAAATTGTCAATTATGTTTTAGACCACATAGTCCTTCAGATGTACTGCATTTTGTGCTACCTCAAAGAGTCTTCGGTCAGCTGTAAGCAGCGGTATTTTACGCATCGCTGATATCTGTACATACACAGCATCATAGTATGTAACACCGATATCTCTTGCCAGCTTCATTGACTGACTGGCAGCTTCAGAATCAAGTGTTACTAGTTCTATCTCTATCGCAAGAAAAGACTCTACTGCTTTTATGCTATCACCAAGGTCTAGACTCTTGTTCTTCCATACAGAGTTTCCAACCTCATACAGAATATGTTGTGGTGCACAAAGATCTATCTTTCCACCTAAAAATGCGTCCCTTACTCTTACTGCCTTGTCTGTGAAATCCTCATTTGAAAACCATTTTACAGCAACGCTTGCATCTAGAACAAATCTCAAGTATCACGGTCCTCTCTGACAGAGGTAGCAGCATCAAAGCCACCATACTTTGTCTTTGCCCTTATCTCATCCATGGAATGTGCTGCCTTTCTTTGCCTCTCCTCGCTTATCCTACGTCTTATGGTATCACGTATGTATTGGGACCAGTCAATATCGATCTTTTTCATGTCTTCTTTTATCTCCTTACTTATCCTAACGCTGAGGCTTGAGCTGTTCATATAATATGTATTACACATCAGTATTCATAAATGTATTGCATTTATGTATTACAGTATGATTGCCAAATTTAGTCACATGTAGACCATTTCCAGTACAACCTTGTGTATGACAGCACACGGCTAATTGCCCTTTGCGCCATTGTTGTTACACTTGATTCCGTCTTTTTCAAGAAACGTAAAAGGGTCATAAAGGCAAATATTTATGATTAAAATAGGTTACAAAAGTAATCTAGCAAATGTACCAGTCGCTAAAAAAAGACACGGGTTTTGTAATCAAGACAGCGATATTGTTTTGCGCTCTCTCTGCAGCGTTTTCCTTTGTAGGAATGCTCTTGCCAGAAAAAGGACCCCTCCAAAACCCAAGCGGCGGACTGAACATGCACGAGATCTCAGGGCACATCCTCTGGGGACTGGTTGCAGGCGCAGCTTTTCTTAGCCTAAGATATGTAATCATCACAGGCCTCTTTGCGGTACTCATTGATTCAGATCACCTCATTGCACTGCTGCATGTTGATGCTCTGTCAAGAATGTCACACTCACTAGCATTTGGCGCAATTGCAGTTGTAGTATTGATGGCGCTTTTTGGAAGAAAAGACTACAGGCTTGGCGCAGCAGCCTTTGCAGGGATACTATCACACCTCTCCTTTGACACATTTGCGGGAAATGACGGCAAGTTTCCATTATTTACACCGCTTTACAACCGCCCCATCATATTTCCAAACCAGGACTGGATCTATTTTGAGGTTGCAGCGGTTGTAATAGTTGGAATTGTGACCATCCTAGCAAGAAGAAAGGAAATGCAGGTACAGAACACAATTACAAAATAAAACGCTAGACTATGGAATGATGATAGTTTCTTGAAATCATGTTGCTGGTAATATCATTATGACCTGACAAGCAGTAGAGCCTAATGGCTAAACTTCCAGTACATATTTCCTGGCTTTGGCCAAAAAATCCACAATATCGTTCTCCCTTGCCAGTTTATCAAGATAGGTATTATCGATAGAATCAGAGAATATTTTCAGCAGTGCAATGCTCTCCTCCATGTCTCTTTGAGTATTGCTTTTCCAGAACTTGGCAGAATACAGCCTGTTCTGTATTAGATCTTCAGGCGCTGCCACCCTAAGCTCGTAACCCTTCACTTTGAATTTCCTTAGCTTACCTACATCTCCGCTGTAGGACGCCTGTATGACTTGTATGACAATGTTTAGGTCACTGTTGAACCACAGCGTATTTCCTTTTTTTCCAAATTCAAATTTATTGAGCAATTTTTCAGTTATTGCCTTGTTGTCTACTAGCAAATCAATATCTGAAGTGGCAAATGTCCCTGCCGTATAGAGATCTATTGCCTCCCCACCTACTAGAATTGCGCCAGCCGCATTTTCTTTTAGTTTTGACGTAAGAAATCCAAGGAAGAGGATCCTTCGTTTAAATGGATCTTTTTCGTCTTTTAACTCCTTATATTCTGGAGATGTCCTGAATCTAGAGCGTTTTTGAGATACCACGTTTATCACAGTGTCCTTAGAATAAATGTACCATCTTTTAGTTCAAATAATTCATTGAAGGCCATTTCTGCAGATGTAACAAGTACAGCAAGCTCCCCTTTTACCCTTTTAGACATTATCTTGTCAACATTTTGCTTCTCATCTACATTTCTAAATTTTGATCTGCCTAATTGAAGTCTGACAATTTTTTCCATTCGCTCAGCTTGCATCTCAGTTGACATCCACTTTTCCAAATCAACTGGCTTTGTCTTTTGTTTTAATGACCTCAAAAAGTTAGCCGCAGCTCTTCCTGCTACATTTGAAAGTTTATAGAATGTTTGATTGTGCCCCTTTATTTCAGATTCGACAATTCTAAACTCTAATAGTTCTGTTAAACAGCGATATGTTGCAGCTGGGTCCAGTCCTTTAGTCATGGCAATCTGATAGGCCGTAATGGGCTGCTTTGCATCTACTAGTGCGTCTAATGTCAAAAATCGAGTCCTTCCCCCAAGTAAAATCTCAGCTTTCATTTGTGTATCTAAGATTAACATGTGCCTAGCACTATATAAGAACTTAGATTTTAAATCTATGTAATACCAGATATTGCCGATAAAGGACTGAAGAAGGTTCCCGCTCTGCACCGTTTTACAACCATCAGATTATCTTCCAAAATATAGACTTGATATATTTTGAGGCGGCAGCTGTTGTCATAGTGGGGGGGGTAAGCTATACGTTACATTGAGCAAGGATGATGATTTGTTTGAGTGCAGACAACGAAAGCAACGAACACGAACATATTTCATAATTTGTTGCCGGACGATCATGGACAAAGATAAACATGGTTTAGAAGGTCAACCTGAGCATGCGTAAAATCATATGACCATGAGATTGTTTTATTGCTTATAGTGACTTTAGTGAGTTTGGGAAAAATTTCAGGCTGAGGATTAAATACTATCCATATGCCATAACCAATTTGAAACTCCAAATTGGGAAAATAGATGCGTATTGTTGATGTACCGTTGCCACGGAGTTCATACTCGCCATCTAACACCTCTCGATGGATCCCAACCATTCCTACAATTGAAAGATTTTTGTCCAGTTGCAAATCTATTGTTTTATAGTTGCAATCTGGAATCGGATTCTGAATAGGAAAGTAAGCAATATCTGGAAGTGGCACGTTTCCCCACGTCATAAGACACAGATTGTTTGTTTCTACTTAAGTTGTTCCTTTTAATTTTACGGATGTTCAAAAAATCATGTCTTTACATCTTTTATTTTACATTTTTTCATATTCAGTCAATGTTTGACCAAATTTTTTTCAAAATTTTTGTCACTGCAAGAGGCAGCAGATAGAAATTATAGTATTTCTCTGCAAAGGCCGATCATCAAAAGTTGTTATGGCGTACCAAGCCCAACTCTTCAACAAGATTCATTGCCTTTTGGGCCTCGACAAGTTTTGCCTGTTCCTCCTGCGAAATGTCCTGCCTGTTTAGCTGTTGTACTGTAAAGAGAAAATAGTTGTGGTCTGTTACTGCAGGCTGGGCAATCTTCTTGGCAAGGTTGCACACAAGTTCTCCCATCAAGTTTCCTGACTTGTCTGATTCCACCATGGTAAGCTTATCCGTGCCCTTGTCATATACCCAGTTTATGTCAAGTGAAGTGTAAATGTCATGCATGCTGTGAAGCTTGTTGAGTAGGTTTGGGATATAGTATCCGTCATTGTCTAGGATCTGCTCCAGAGTAACATAATCACCATACTGGTTGGTCGGCACCTTCTTTACTGGTACTGGTGCGTTGGGGTCTACAATTACAATTGCACCCCAGATTGGCACGTCACCTAGAGCTAACTTGTCATCCCACATCCTCATTATCAGACTAGAGTCAGGCATTGTCTTTTGCGGGACCAATGTAAAGTTGGCATATATGTAGTTGCCCTCCAGTTTGGTGTTCACCGAGGCCTTGTTGAATATATTGTTGGGATCATGTGTTATTTGCCCTCTGTACTTGTCCCAGCTAATCCACGTGTCCGCGTTTGCAGCAGAGGGATCTCCCTTGAAGTGAAAATACATTACAACATCTGATATAGTATATGCACCTCTCTCGTCAAATATCTTAAAACCAAAGTTTGCAGGCTCTCCTATCTTTAGCACCTGTTGGGGTATTGTTGTAGAATAATTCTCAATGTCAAACGACTTGCCGTTTATTGTTATGCCACCTCCAAACTTATAGTTGTAGTCGTTTCCTATGCTCGGGGGATCAAATATGTCAGAGTACTTTCCAGATCCCAGAACACCGAGCAGGACTGAGCCGGGCCGAATTAGTCCGCCCCCTCCTCCTCCGGGAGCACTTCCGGCATTGAGAAATGTGCTCCCAGTAACTCCGTTGTATACTACATCCACCCTATCACCATACTGCGAAGGTACTCCACCAAGCGAATGGTTTGGGTTTGGAGTAACAAGCTCATTTTCCACATCGAGGTTGTTGAGGTCCTCGATCGTAACAATGTCTCCACCATTTACGCTAATTGAGCTGCCGTTGACAGAAGGTCCTGTCGTAAAATGCAATGTGTTTGTAAATATTCCAGTGTTTTTTCCAGTCTCTGTCAGGTTCATAAAGATGCCAGTGTTGTCTGTCGTGGAAAAGACTGCAATTCCGTTGACGCTTACAGGTCCGCTGATTATGGTCTCTACTGCATTTGGATTAGTATTCAACGATGGATCGTTTATACCAACAGTCTGCGAGCTCGATGTGCCATATAGTTCAGTCCCGTTTGTAAAGATGACATTGCCGGTAAATGTGCCGCTGTCGCCAGATTCTGTAAGTGTCAGAGTTATTCCGGTAGGATCAGACGTAGAGTTTACAAGTACTGTTATCTGTTGGTTTGGAATTCCATTTCCTGCAAGATGGGTATCGGTTACAGTAAACTGCGGTATGGAAGTAAATGTGTTAATTCCACCATCAAATATGCTGTGATTTGGAGTATCCCAAACAATTGTGGTTGCCGCATATGCAGGAGGTAATGAGAAAAGGCACATGGAAAATAGTACTACAGATACAGCTACAAGCGATATCCAATTTTTCATTACCCACAAGTAAATCCACTTCGACTTATTTCTCCTTTATTACTTTGAATTTAAATACTTTGTAATAAATTTAGATTGTAACTATATTTGAGAATTTTTTTCATGAAATTAATTTTATAACATAAAAATTCTCAATACATAACCTGACAAAAAGAAATCCTTAAGAAGTTATAGGCAAATTATGTGCTAGGTGGGATGTTGGAGTTAGGTTTAATCTATTTGTAGTAATTTTGGCCGTTGCTCTCTTTTCTGTATTTAATTCTGCCTTTGCTGTCAATCCACCAGATAGTACACCTATTGGTGCCAAGACATATGCAGCCACCCCGGTAAAGGTAACAGACTGCACACCATATGGAGGAGACCCAAACCAGGACGGCATATGTGCACATTGGAAGGATGGAACTTATGGACCTGGGCTACACGTCAATTTCAATGACAGCTCAATTGGCGGAGTAACAGTTCATTACAGGTATGACCTTCCATGTACTCCAGGAAACACTCTAGCTAACGACCCGACCGGCTACACAGTATGTCCTTCCACTAGCCAAAAAGACATCTACTTGGAACTTGATTGTATGACAGGACAGTGCCCCCAGCCTCAGGCTATTTATGATGTTGTAAGCGCATTCAATGCACACGGAATACATTTACACGTCCAGATGGGCGAGAACGCATCGTCTGGTAGCGGTGACATCGGCGTCCACTTTTGTGATGTAAAGCGAGTTACAACAAATTATGATAGTGCAGGAGATGTTTGCACAAGTACAACTACAAATTATCAGAGTTACCCGGATCTAAAACAGAATTTCTTTGGAACCGTCGATGAGAGAGCAGGCAACACATCGCTGTGTCCGCTAAACGGTGTACCTCCTGGCTATTCGCCGTCCAACGCGAATTCGTTTAACTGTCTTACTGCAAAAAGGCAGGTCTTCCATTATGGAATGTTTGTCGACTATCAGATTTCTGGTTCAGACTCTGCTGGATGGGCAGAGGTATTTGGCAATGACCTGATCATATCTCTTGGTGGCTTTACAAACGGCGTAGGAAGTTTGGATGAGCAGGAAGGCACACTTATGCATGAGCTTGGCCACAACTTGGCTCTGAATCACGGAGGTGTAAATGACGCAAACAACTGCAAGCCAAATTACCTTAGCGTAATGAATTATGTGTACATGTTTCAAGAGAGTGCCGATTCTTGCAGGCCACTTGATTATTCCAACACTGCATTGAGTAACTTGAACGAAGGTTCACTTAGCGATTCAAACATTGGAAGCTATCCATATCCATCTGGCTCCTCATGCCAAGGCGAGAGAAAGATTTTCTGGTCATCCCCAACTGGAACCACGCTGAGTGGTACAACTGGTGTTACAGATGACTGGGACAATAACGGAATCGATAGCAACACATACTCGCAGGTACTAAATAATGTAGGATCATCATGCTCTGCTTCTACCACACCTATAACCCTGACAGGTTTCAATGACTGGGCCTTTCTTGCCAATGGTAATTCTGCTTTAGGCTTTCCAGAGCCGTTAAATTTCAGAACCAGCACGAACTTTTACCAGACCGTACTTCCTGCAAGCGGCCTAGATTCTGATGTATACACACAAGGTGACAATCATGAAGATTTTCCATTGCTTCATGTCCAGTCGGTACTAGTGAAAAATCAAACAAATGGTAGTGGTCAAGGAACTGGACCAGGGAATCAAACAAATGGTAGTGGTCAAGGAACTGGACAAGTTAATGGCGAACAATATACCGATTCCGATAATCCGTATGGTCCACTTCAGATGATAGGATGGGGAGGCGGATTGGTAGTGGCAGGAATATTGACTGGCATCGGGGTATGGACTGCTGTAAGACGCAGATGAATAAAACACCATACTTTTTAAAAGGATAACAAGATGAAGATTGGCGGAGTTCTCCTTATTGTCGTATTAGCAATTGGAACAATCCCGGTACAGTACACTGGGTCTTCAATGCGCCATCTTCTACCGCAGGCCAATGCAGTCGGTTCTCATCCCAACCTGTTTGTATCTGCAGAAAACTCCCAGTCCAGCAATTACTTTGCCGGCCCACAAGTGATCCAGGTACTAGTATCTGGTCCAGACATAAACAGACTAGACCAGAAATATAACGAACCCGTTGTTACTATCAATGGCAAAAGACTCTGGATGGCACAGGCAACTGATGGAAACTGGTACGGCTACTTTGCAGACCGAGATCAAGCCATAGCTGCAAGTAACACCGCACCACTTCCTGGAAAAGGTCTGAACTTTGGTGCATTTTGTTCCACGGGTATAATTGGTGGCATAGACTTTGGATCATTTACAAAGGGGTTCACAGTAGCAGAAGGTGGTTTTACAGGAGCAGTAGGCTTGTCCGTCACAGGATCAAAGATACCTACAGGCCCGCTTGGCAATGCATGCAGTGGCGCTGGTGACGGATTTGTTTTAGAGCATGTGGTAAGAGAGAACAAGACCTTGAACACAAACTCCCTAGGTTATGCCGCATCGCCAGCTTTGGAATCTGCATGGCCTGTAATACAGCTGTATGATTTCTCGGCAATTCCAACATCAGTAACAGTGAATTATCAAGCACAGGGTGGAGATCAAATTGTCAATCTTACTTTTGACAGAATTCCATCAAATCTTATCTCTATGACTTCAGATAGGTCGTCTTATCCGAATAATGCCCCCGTCTTTTTGACCATAAACGATACACAGCTTGGCATTGATCCTACAGAAGAAGATTCGTGGACGTGGGGCGCAAATGCTAACAACAACACGCTGTTCTACCAAGCGTTTGATAGAAATGGCGATCCGGATGCTGACGGTTACTGTGCCAAAAACCCCGTTTCCACAATCCCTCTAAGTCGTGGTCCTTATAATGTAGCATATGACTCTGCAAAAGGGGAGATATTTGCTACACAAGGGACTTTGGTCTCTGTAATAAGCGATGCATCAAATTCCATAGTTGCAACAATTCCTGTCGGTACTTCTGCTACTGGAATAGCATATGATGCGGCAAAGGGGGAGATATTTGTTTCCGCAAGCAATACCGACAACACAGTTTCTGTAATAAGCGATGCATCCAATTCCGTAGTTGCAACAATTCCTGTCGGTACTGATCCTGTTGACATAGCCTATGACTCTGCAAAAGGGGAGATATTTGTTACAAACATTAGTTCCAGTACAGTTTCTGTAATAAGCGATGCATCAAATTCCGTAGTTGCAACAATCCCAGCAGTTATCGCTCCTACTGGAATAGCATATGATGCGGCAAAGGGGGAGATATTTGTTGCAAGTTATGGATCCAATTCCGTAGTTGTCATAAGTGATGCCACCAATACTGTAGTTGCAACAATTCCTGTAGGTAAATATCCAAGTGGAATGACATATGATGAGACAAAAGGAGAGATATTTGTTACAAATTATGGTGCCAACACAGTCTCAGTCATAAGTGATGCCACCAATACTGTAGTTGCAACAATTCCTGTTGATATTACTCCTTCTGATATAGCATATGATTCAGGAAAGGAAAAGATCTTTGTTACAGATTCTGGTTCCAACACAGTCTCAGTCATAAGTGATGCCACCAATACTGTAGTTGCAACAATTCCTGTAGGTAAAGATCCAAGTGGAATAACATATGATGAGACAAAAGAGGAGATATTTGTTGCAAACACTGGCTCCAGCACAGCCTCTTTCTTTGGTGATTCCACCACCACATCTTATATTCAGGTAGCATGCGGTACGCCTGGTGCCATACCTGCCATGCAGAACATAGTTGGCAACCTGACAACCTTCATGTTCAACCACAATGGCAAGCTAACCATAAACCCTTTTTCAAACAGTGTAAGGGTAATAGACTTTCAGTCTAACGGCAAGCAGATCCTGAACGGTTCAATGACCGCAAGGGGAGATCCAACAAAGCAGCGAACTTTATCTATCAGCCCTGGCTCGGAGCCAATTACATTCATCGAACAGGGCGGTGTGAATACAGGTGTCTTTGCTAATTGGGACAGCTCTAAGAGTTCAAATGTTGTCATAGTAAATGATCTAAATTTTAGAGGCATGCAAGCTACATTTAGCTACAACAATGTTTCTGGCAGCATAGTTGCCCAACCTGACAAGTATACCATTTTATTCAAAAGCGGCGGTTTCGAACCACCATCCAATACATTTTCCATTTCATCTATCCAAAATAAAATGCAGCCGTTTCAGAAGGTTTACTTTCTAATTCAGTTTACAAAGATACCAACTTTAGCAGATAGGGCACAGATTGCAAGCCAAGGAATCACTCTTACCGATTACGTGACAGGTTTCACGTATATTGCATATTCCAACTCCTCAAGTCTAAGCAACTTTGCTGTAACGCCAGATACACGGTGGATAGGACCTTTTCTTCCCTCCTACAAGATATCTCCAATTTTAGCTACAAATGACACAAGTAAAATTCCACCATGGGCCATTTTAAAGGCGCCAGGTAAATCACTGCCAAGCCATGCCGTGCTGACCGTAGAGCTTAACAAAAATGCGGACATGAACAGTGTAGCTCAAAATATAATAAATAACGGCGGCACAATCGAGGCAAAGACTCCATTAATTTCATCTATCACTGTACTTGTGCCCCTTGCCAATTTACAGTCCATGGTACAATATATTGCACAGATAGATGATGTACAGTTCATCGATGTTGTGGAGCCACCGCTTGTAGAACAAAATGATCAAGCAAGGGCTGCTGCAAACGTAGATTTTCTGCAACAGCAGGAACCGTCACAAAGCGGTAAGGGCTTGTTGGGAGATGGCGTCACTGTATTACTGTATGACGGAGGAACTGTATGGGGACATCCTGACTTTGACAATCGGCTTACAGATGAATCTGGATCCTGCAATGAGACCCATGCAACTCACGTAGCTGGAATATTGGGAGGGAGTGGAGTTGACAGCTCGGTGATAGATCATCAACCTCCATGTATTGCAGGAAATACTCTTTCTGATGGGACTTGTCCTCCTGTGAGCAATAAACAGTGGGCCGGCATGGCACCACATGTCAACATAGACTCTGTCGGGTATGACAAGTCTTCACCTAGATATTGTAATAGTGGCCCTCCATCTTCAGATTATAATGATGAAAAGAGTTTTACGAATGATTACAACCTTATTTCAACAAAACACCTAGATCTCGCTTCTATGTCAATAGCTTCAGCTGTAAATCCACCAACATCTAGAATTCTCTCAACACACACACTAGTAACCGGAGTTGCTGCAAGCACAGCATCGTATTGTTGTCTTGGCCAGTATACTCTTACCTCTAAGGTTATCGATGAAATAGCGACTGGCCTGATTGACAAACAAAATCTCATCATCTTCGAGGCGGGAGGAAACTACCGAGTTCAGCCTTTTGGAAATTATACAACTATCGATCCCCCTGCAACAGCCAAGGATAGTATTGCAGTAGGAGCTATAGATTCAAAGGACTACTCTATACTTGACACCTCGGCCTTTGGTCCGACATCAGATGGGCGCATCAAGCCTGATGTGACCGCCCCCGGCTGCTACGGCAACACTACCGTTGGTTACATGTTCGCAACAAGCTGGCTAAATAATGAAAATTATGAACATGGTGGGCGCCCTACTTATGATTCCAATTGCGGAACAAGCGAGGCAACGCCTGTCGCCGCAGGTGTAGCTTCCCTGTTGATTGAAAAATGGAATTATCTACATCCAAGCTCGCCTTCGCTGTTACCAAGTACTATGAAAGCTATCTTGGTGCATACTGCACTTGATCTTGGCAATCCGGGCCCAGATTACGAATTTGGATGGGGAGCTATCAATGCCAAAGCTGCAGTTGAGCTAATTGATGAAGATTCCTTGCAAACCTCAAACCACCTGATAAATGTGGCAAATATTACGCAGGGAGGCAAGATGACATTTAATTTTACTTCCAACTCAACTTATGATGTAAAGGCAACCCTTGTTTGGGATGATCCTCCAACATCACGTATTGCAAACGGCATACTCAACCAATTGAATCTGACATTAATAGATCCGAGCGGAACACACATTCAACCATACTTACTAAATCCCTCCAACCCTAGTGCTGTAGCAGTTAGAGGAAATGACACCATAAACAATGTCGAGGTGTCAGTAGGGAATGGAACAGCTGGCATGTGGCAAGCTGTGGTAGACGGCTCACTAGTTTCAAACGGAACACAAAGTTTCACTTTGATAATCTCAAATGTATTGAAAAGAACAACTAACATTATGATATCTCCATTAACGGTAAATGATCAGACTCCCGTTAATGTCACGGCTACAGTTTCAGATAACGATAATGGTACACATTTACCTGTATCTGGGAGTGTTGTCTTTGACGATGGAAATAGCAGCGGTAGTTTTACCACTCCCGACTGCACGCAACAAAATAGCGACCTAGTTTGTACTACTGAATATACCCCAGTAACTGCAGGCACAGTTTCTATAAATGCAGACTATTCAGGTGATCAAGTTCATGCCAAGAGTCCAAGTTACGAAAGCCAAAAAATTGTATTACCGGAATTTCCTTTTGCAGTACCAATCATGATTGCCAGCTTTTTTTCATTGTTTATATTTTACAAGACAAGATTAAGAATTGAAAAATGAAAATGTTTCATCACTTCAATGAAAAGATTTCAAGATAAAAATAATTTGTAGTGTACAGTATAGGTTCTAGCTAGTGCACAACCTGAAAAATAACAAAAACTAGAATGAAATTTCAATATCACGCGTTAAGGACATTACCTTTTGTTTTCATCCAAATTACTTCAAAGAGTTGCCAAGGATCCTGACCAGAATCTTCAATGACAACACGACAGGATATACAACCATGTACTTGATGACACATCCAAAGTTCCTGTGCTGTATCATCAATTCTGCAATCTCCGGACTGAAGTCGTAGTAGACATCAAGCATCTTTTCAAACTGTTCCTTGTGCCGCGACTTGAGCAACACGTTATCACGATATTCTCGTAGCATCTGCACATGAGGATGGAGCTCAGAGCCCATCGCGGCAGTTGCAATAAAGCACCCCTTCTTTTTCTGGCCAGCCTGTGTGAGGTGCTGCGTGTCTGCAAAGTCCTTTGCCTTTTGCAGTATGCCATTCTTGTTTGTGTAATCTGTATACCATAGGATACATCCAGCATATCCAAGACTTGATGCGTTGGACAGAAAGTTTTGCGCAACTGGCACCTCCTGGGTCTGGTCATATGGCACATTGCCTACAGGATAGCCGCACTCACCTATGATGCAAGGCTTGCCCGCAAAATCCGACTGGAAATATGAGAAAAGAGAGCCGTCTGTATTATACACATGAAAATCAAAAAAGTCAAGGTACTGCGCAAGCACACCGGAGTTGGTCTTTGCCGTGTTAAAGTCCATAAAACCGCATGACACCTTCACTGAAGGATTGGCAGATCTTATCGAGCCAGAGCATGAAGCTATGAAATTTCGTATGTCGGGAAAAACAAACGTGTCCTTTTGCATCAGGCACTCTGGCTCGTTTATCAAGTCAATTGCAAAGAGCGCAGGATGAGATCCTATCTGGTTTACAAGTGGAACCAAGACATTGCTTGTAAATTTTCCAAGGGCAGTGCCATCCTTGAATATCGATCTTGTTATCCCCTTCCACTTGTTCTGCAGGTTCGTATAGTCCTGGGTCTTGCCAGCATTGACTATATCCTGCGAGGGAGGGCCGTATACTGCCCAGAAATCAAAAAGGCAGAGATAGACCTGAACCCCGTTTGCACCGGCAGAGTCCAGAACCTTGCCAATGTTTGCCAAAAACTCCGGGTCAAGACCTGATATCATGCTGTTGCTGTCAAACTGCAGAGCCTCGAACCTCTCAAAGGCCCATACCCGTACTACGGAGAGGCTCTTCTGGGCAGACTGGACCCCCTGAAAGAAGATTGATACGTCACCTGGATGGACCGATATGTATGGCTTGTCAGGGCTTGGGTCAGGCAGGGACGGGTCCGGTATCGGGTTCTTGTAAAGTCTTATTACTGAGAACTGGTTGTATCCCAGGTCGTGGTCATACTGGCCTGCAAACCAGCCGTTGTTGATTCCCACGACAAACCTAGAGCCTGCAGAAAAAGACACAAGATCAGAATACAGTTTGAATATTAAACACTTTATATCACGATATCAAATCCCGTAGCTTGTAGCTTAATTCCAGACTTGCAACAGTATCCACTTGTATTCTGAAATTTTCATTCAATGATTGCTTTGCCTGCGACATTTCACAGATTACTTTTATTTTAATGAACTCGGATCTGAGTTTGTTCTGGTAATTTCTAAAAAAAGGTGACCAAAATACGGGCTTTTGACCCCACTTGTAGCACCTCATTTTATTGCGTAATACTATATACGATTACGCAAGATTTCATTGCATACTATAGGCATGGATTATAGCTTTTTAGCTATGTTTACTTTATTTTTATGAATTAGCTGCAAACAAGCCACTTGCAAAAGAACAAGGCACGTTTTTTAGCTGGACATGGCATCACGAGAAACAACAATGCCTTTAGCTTGACTTTTTACGCAGAACCAAGGCACAAAAACTCTAGATAACCAAGGCACAAAAAAAGCTAGCTATCTTTTGGAATGCACAAATGATATACAAAAAAGGTTGATGAAAATTTCATGATCAGAGAGTACCACGCACACAAGTCTTGCGTCATCTTGTATATACGATTACGCAAGTTTTCACAATATCATTCACGCATGAATTCACAATCTAATTCTGGAATTCATCATAATTCCGGGAATTATTTTCTGGGTAGCTAATCTGCCCGTTTTCGTGCGCGAAAACTTTGGTATAGGGTTAGAATTGCCTAGTATCGGGTTAGAATCATCAAGTATCACGCCTTTCGTGCCTAGATATCATTGGAGGGGTGATCTGATCGTTTCGGTCGGTCAAAAGTACTTCATAAAGGTAAATGCTTACAGAAATTTCTCAATTTTTTATGCAGTATCAAACTGATAAATTTCTGTGACTTGATCTTTTTCAAGGCATTGTGATACTTATTTTGATGACGATTATGATGAACTTTGTTGTCCAATCTCATACATTCCAGTTAGTAGGAATAGTAAATGCAAAAGTAGCCCCCTTTCCTCCCATATTGTTTTCAGCCCACATGTTACCACCATGAGCTTCAACAATGTTTTTAGAAATGAACAATCCTAGACCTGTTCCTGTCTCAGATTTTATTGTAAATTTGGTAAACAGTTGTGATAATACCTCATTGTTTATTCCTGTACCAGTATCTTTTACCTTTACCAAAACATTATCACCAATCCTTTCAACAGAAATGGTAATTACTCCTTTGTCCGTGAACTTGATTGCGTTGTTAAACAAATTCATTATGACTTGAGTTAACCGTGCTCTATCTGCAGTGACAAAGATATTGTCTTTTGCTTCAAATTTCAACTCGACATCTTTTTCCTTGTAATTGGAGTGTAGGTGGTAATTAAAGTCCTGAAAGAGGTCGTAGATTAGATCTTTTATGTTAAATTGTTCTTTGTTAATTTTTAATGTATTACTTTCTATCCTAGTTACATCCAAGATATTCTCGGCTACTCTTTGAAGTCTTTTTCCACTTTTAATGATAATATCTATCAAGTTGGTTTGTGATGAGATATCCCCTTTTTTGTCTCGAAGAGATTCTGCCAAGCCTATAATTGGTTGTATTGGAGTTCGTAATTCATGTGCTGCCACATTGATGAATTCTTTCTGCATTCTGTCCTGCATTTCTAATTTTTTATTTAATTTTTTCAATTCCTCAAACTGTTCTCTCAGACATACTTCGCGTTCTTGAAGATTCAATCTTGCTTTGTGTATTTCAGTCAAGTCTGTTAGTGCTACAGTTCTTCCAATCATATTTCCCTGCTCGTCAAATAGACTTGTTCCTGATAACAGTGTGGGGAAGATAATTCCATCCTTTCTTTTCATCCAAATTTCTATGTGTGAAATACCTTGTGTTTTCTTCCATTTTTTCAAGTCACCTCTCATATCTTCCATACTTCTTTCTGCAGTATGATCAAATATGGACATTCCAATAGCTTCTTCTTTTGTATATCCTAGTGATTTGGCATATGCTTCGTTACAATCAGTCAAGATTCCCTCAGTTGTAATACTTCGTAACAAACTAGGAGATTTTTCATAGAGGTTTTTGTATTTTTTTTCAGTCGATGATAGTTGGAGGTTAGATTGCTGCAACCTTTTGTTTGATTCTTTTATGCTTTCATACAGTTCTAATTCGGCCCAGAGGCTTTCAAATATGAAAACATACGAAAGAACAATTGGTTTACTATTAGAGTATGTAGCAAGACCCATTGCTTCATAAGATGTTTCTTTTGAATCGTCCCTTAATTCCGCTATCAAGGAATGAATTCTATCGACTATTAGAATCGATATTTTATTTTGAAGAACAGGTTCAACAAACTGGATATGGAGTTTATCGGACTCTTTATTTATTCTGTCAGATAATTCTTTTATTGATTCGTCTTGTGGAACAAGAATTCTTATCGATACATCTTTTTCTCTTGCTATTTTTTTTAGCAAATCTAACATACCCGTCTTCTCCTGACGATGAAATGCATTGGCAGTAGAAAGCATCATAAGGATTTCCTTCTTGGCTGATTTTATAAGATCAATTGCAATTTTTAGTGCCCTGTGTGGATCTTCAATAGTTTCCGCCACATGTGGTGTTACTCCAGTTTGGCTAATTCTAAATTCAGGATCAATTTCCATGTTGACCAAGAGTTGTTTTTACTACTTCAACAAAATCTTCCTTGCTTATGGGCTTTCTTATTATCTGGCTTTTTTTCATTCCCGGTAACACACTTGCAAACTCTTCGATCCCATCGAGCGCAGATATGAAGATTATTTTTATTGACGGTGACAATTCCCTGAGTCTATTGTAGAGTTCTAAGCCATTGACAGGCGACATCCTTACATCTGATATTACCAAGTCATAATGAGAAGGATTGACTGTAACAAAACTACGGATGGCCTCATCCCCGTTTCTAAACATGTCAACCGCATAATTTTCATCACTCATAATTGTGTTGAAAGTCGTCAGAGTCTCCAATTCATCATCAACTAACATGATGTTAATTTTGGATTTGTGTTTTTGATCTTGATTCAAATTTAATTTTGAATTCTGCAGTATCGAAAATCTTGATTCCCGTTTAAACGGATTTACAGGGTTTGGTTTTTCTATCCTCAAGGTGTAAACTGGGTACGGGAATTTGAGACCGGATGAATATGCACCTAATTCAGTCAAGCGGTACTCTTGTTTATCAAGGTGTAAGTATCGCAACACTTGGTACAAATCACCACCAAGTGTAATGCTGTTTGTAGGTGTAAATGAATTAATTTTAGAACACATATTCATTGTTGTGCCAAAAAGATCATCTTCCTTTGAACTTAGGGATTTTGCGACTTCTACTTTCCCATAATCTGCACTAATTCTATAGTTAATGGCCGGTAAACCTTCTTGATATAGTTTAGTGTTAACTATTGGTCTGGCATCTATCAGTGCAAGTAAACAATCAAGGATATCTTTCCACGTATCTTTGTTTGTGGAATCTAACGATTCTGGAAAATAGAATATTAGCGAGTCCCCTACATTTTTCACTATTTTGGCACCAAAGTTTCTAACTATTGCCGCCATGGAGTTTAAAAATACTGCATAGTATTTCCTTACTTTTGCAGTGTCATAAATGCAAGCTACCTCTTTGGTAGAACTTACCATGTCTACATAACAAACGCAGTAATTTCCCGATGATGAAAAGCATACTTCTTCGTATGGAATATGGGAAAGAAAATCTGAATCTTGGGCATTATTGTTATTCATTTCTTCTATCCAAAGTAATAGAAGTAATAAGAAATAATGCATGGTTAGCTAAAATTACAAGTATTAAGCTGATTTGGTAAGCAGGTTTAGAATGATCCTGTATGCATGTATAGTGCATAAACCAACTTTTGATCCATATAGGCAGTATCCAAATTTCCTTGTCCAGTATCTTGAATAGCTGCCATTCCTCTGGCAGAAAGGGTCGTGCTGCAAAAGGACTGGCATCCACAGTGGTAGCCAATCCTATCAGATGCAAAATGCCAATAAGTATCGAGTCTGTTTTTATCTTGCTAAAGGATCTTCGCATTGGTATGCCCAACCCTCAGATATTTTCATTATAACCAATTGATTTAAACAAGATTTCCCAAGTCATAGTGCTTGTCAGCATACGAATCTAAGATAAGATCACGGCTTGAAATTCATGTAAAGTTAACAGAACATGCAAGACGTGCAATTATAGATGACGGATATGGCATAGATGAGTTACTTGATGCATTGCAAAATTTCAAAATAATAGAGCATTATGATGATGCAAAACCGTTTCCTGCATGTCTTCTTTTATGCAAAATAAAGCGAAAACCAATCCACATCGTCTGTGCGCTGCCAGAAGGCGCAGATATGTTAATAATTGTCACAGCGTATATACCATCAGGAAAGAATTGGTCAAATTACACCATAAGAAAGAAATGAATCTAGGCAAGTGTCCCCTTTGCGGAGGAACCACCAATACTGAATCAGTGGACATAACAGAATCTCTTGGTGGCAAAATAGTTTTAATTAAAGACATCAAGGCTGAAGTTTGTTCACAATGCGGAGAAAGGCTCTATTCTTCATCTGAGATAAAAAAAATTGAAGTTTTGCTACATAAAGTAAAACAGGGTACGATAAAACCAAAGGAAACAAGGCAAGCCGAAGTCTATCTTGCTTGATATTCCATGTTGTTACCCCTTTTTGGAAATAATACTGTAAACCAAAGGACATGTGGTCTTTGAAAGATTCTAGAATGTAGTCAAGCGATGGGATTTATCTCCTGACAACTTGACAGTACATGTGTAACTATTGCCACTATATTGAAATATAGTGAACGGCATCTAAATAACATGCAGCCTTCTGCAAAAACAAAGAAACTAGATGACCTCACTCCAAAGGAAATAGCAGACATCAAGGAATATTCGTCTAGTAAAGAAAAGCCCAAGCACTTCAAAAATGTTAAAGAACTCATAAAAGACTTAGATAACGACTAGATTGTGGGAATTTGACAGAAAAAGCAAATTCAAAAAGCAATACAAATTGTTAGGTTTTGCTAGACAAGAGCGAGTCAAGAAAGCATTAGAGCGACTTGGCGACTCTGAAAGGCCAGAATCATCATGAGGAGTCTACAAATTATCTATGAAGATATACGCATACGAATTGGGACATGATGACAGAATAATTTACAAAGTTGAGTATGATAGGCACACAATCGTATTGATTAGAGTCGGTGACCACAAAATGACTTATGGTAAAGATTAGATTCCCTTTGGCTCATCTCTTTGGATTACAAGATGCAGATTCAAAAATGACATTATGCTACCAGCCAAAGTTTGCAGCAGAACCCTGCAGCATCATTTAGAGAAAAGATGCTTGAAGATTAAAAGTCTCCAGATAATTTTTACCATGTCCCAGCAGCTAAAAAAAGACACTGGCTTTGTAATCAAGACAGCACTATTGTTTTGCGCGTTATCAGCAGCGTTCTCCCTTGTCGGAATTCTCTTGCCAGAGAAAGGACCCCTTGAAAACCCAAGCGGGGGATTAAACATGCACGAGATCTCAGGGCACATCCTCTGGGGATTGGTGGCAGGCGCGGCATTTTTTAGCCTAAGATATGTAATCATAACAGGCCTCTTTGCAGTGCTCATTGACTCAGACCACCTCATTGCACTGCTACATGTAGACGCACTATCAAGAATGTCACACTCTATAGCGTTTGGCGCAATAGCAGTGGTGGTACTGATGGCGCTTTTCGGAAAGAAAGATTACAAACTTGGCGCAGCAGTCTTTGCAGGGTTATCGTAACACCTCTCCTTTGATACATTTGCAGGCAGTGACTGCAAGTTCCCGCTCTTTGTACCCTTTTACAGCCACCAGATTATCTTCCAAAATATAGACTGGATATATTTTGAGGCAGCAGCTGTTGTCATAGTGGGAATCATGACGCTTCTAGTAAGAAGAAAAGAGATGCGGGTACAGGGCATAATTACAAAATAAAATGTTAGACTGGAAGGATATATTTCTTGAAATCATGTGACTTGCAATATCGTTGTGACCCGGTAAATGTAATAGAGATATAGACTGTACGCACACACCTCAATACAAGATTCCGGTGGACAAGATCTGTAATGGACGCAACCCTGAGAACTGATTGTATCCCAGATCATGATCATACTGTCCTGCAAACCACCCATAGTTTATTCCCACAACAAACCTGCCACCTGGAGAAAACGACATGAGTTTCAGATCACTTTTTGGCATTAAACACTTTAGAGAATATAGACATGGCATACCTACTTTAACGAGACAAGAAACTTGCGTATCTGTTCTTGCAACGCATACTCTCCTAGATGCGTCCTCATGAGCTCAACAATGTTGCAATATGCATCACCAAACGTCTCAAGCAACACCCTTCGCAAGGTTTCTGGGTTGTGGTAACAGTCCACAAAGTGCAGTGCATACTCCTGATATAGTTTGTAGTATACCTCCTCTAGTGCAGAGTTGCCATATTCAATCAAGGCTTTTTCTATTGCATAGGATACAATCGCCTCCCTTATGTTGTTTTTTGAAGCCATACCTTGATACCTTGGAACCCAGTGTAGATATCAGGTGTTTAGCTACTCTTGCAAACTCTTAGCTGATATAGCAAGCAGAGATTACATGGAATTATTCCAATATTGATATCATGTCAGAGACATTTCAACTCGACAATACAAAGACCGTAACAAGAGCATACCTAATGATAAACTGCGAGAGCGGCAGCGAGGCACAGATCTTCGATGAGCTAAAAACATTTCCTGAAATTAAGAAAGCAGAGACCACAATTGGAAGGCATGACATCTTGGCGCTCGTTGAGACAGGTTCGCCAGACGAGCTCGGTAATATAATAACAATGAAGATAAGAAAGATTCCTCAAATTCACTGCACTACAACACTTGTATGCACAAAACCAAGAGCCTAAAAAATGATATACGAAAAGATCCAGTGTCAGTCATGCGAACGCTACAATGCAGTTGTGGTGCCAGAGCCAAGATACCATGGTTTTAGGGGCCGCTGTCCAGATTGTGGCGGCGACTGGCCAGAGTCATGAAAATAATTTCTACAAGTTAACACCAACTCAGAGAGTTAAGATCAGTCTTTTATGATAAAATGATGCAAAAGAAAATGGCAAAGTCAGATAGCAAGGATACGTGAAACTGAATTCCATGATCAGCTTGTTTCGTGGATTCAAATCCCACCTTGCAGCGGGTTGTGGTTACGATTTTGTTTCTAACATAGTTTTAGGCATCATGATTACTTTTGCAAAACTTTAGGTCACCACTCAAACCTGTACGCTTCATATGCTGAAAGTTTTGACTTTTCCCAAGTTATCTCAGTCCGGTCAGAAAGATACAGTACCTTGGCAGCAGGGGACGCGTGAGTCTTGGATCCAGTCTCCGGGTCTACCTTGAGGACTCTGTTTTTTACCTCAACTCCCTTTGGCATCATACAGTGATACCGCAAGAGATTGCAGTCAGATGACAACTTGTAGAAAAAGTTGCGCTCAGGTTCCTCCCAATCGTATTGTAGTGTAATCTTTTGACCCTTTTGGTTTGGCTTGAGTGGTTTGTTTAGTTTTACAATGAACTCCTTGTGATATGGCTTGTTTACATTGAGGGATACTATATCCAACTCTTCTCCCTTGCTATCAGTCACTATTACATTCATGTCAGGAAAGCCTCTTGGCACGTCACCGTCAAGATAGTAGAAGATCTGGTCCTTCGGTTCTCCTGAGATGTTTTTAATGTCCCATGTCCAGCTGTGATGGGTCATCATTGTCTTGGGATCGGTGATGCCAATCTTGAGATCTATGCGTGAAAAGTAAAACGTACTGCTGTTTTTTAGGTCCTGCTCTGCCGCCTTGCTCTTTTGCACCTTGCCTTTTGTCGGTACATTCTTGTTTCCAAATCCATCTCCATAGATATTATAGATCAAGAGCTGCTCTCCGTGCTTGATGGCATAGTCCCCTACGGGGTGCATGATTACCTTGTATTCAGGCGAGAGCTTACGAATGTCATCTGCTATTCTTGACGACGCAAAGATCTGCATCGCACCGCCAAGGTCCATCACGCGCCTTGCCACAATAATGCCAGGACCCCAGAAGGTCTTGTTTCTGTTGATATCTTCGATTGAATATACAGGTCCCGTGTCAATCCCAATTCTAACATAGAGCTTCTCCTTTGTCGTCCTGAGCTGGTTGTATCTTGAGATTGCCTTGTGGAGCTCGATTGCAAGGCGCAACGGCTGCTCGGAGCTTTCAGAGAATCCAATCACCATACCATCGCCTGTTGTAAGAACCGCGGAAGAGTTTGGACCGCCATGTAAAAACGCGTCTGATCTTCGAATCAGGTCAGTCAGGACAAGAATTTTACGGGCCTGTTCCTTTGTCGATATCGAAGGATCTGAACTACCTACTATATCAGTGAAGAACCAGTGGTATGTCTTGGTCAAGGTACGAACATCCTCAATCAAAAACTCGTCATTTCTTAGCAGTCGAGATATGTGATATATGAAATCATTTGGAGACGCACGTAAGATGTCATATGCGTTAGTTGGTACCACGTCAAGTTTTATCTTGTGATGTTTTAGTTCTTCTAGCAGCCAGTCCCTTCCCTTGCCCTTCTCCTCTAACAGTCCCAAGATCTCAGCAATCTTCTCGATCTTGGTCTTACTTGATTTAAGCAAACATATGTTTTGCATTTCCGCTTCTAATAAGGAATGTTGCTCTAGAAGATTATTCTGTACTTAATATCTAAGGGCCAAGTCCCATGCATCAATCTCTGCACACACGGTAGCAACAAGATTTCCTCCTCCACCGCCTTGCACATAGATTATTTTGTCTTGGTAACTCATGATAATTATTAGAAGCCGGAGGATATTACACTAGTTTGCTTTTCAAGCTAAATACTTGCACTACAAGCTAAGCTTGGGAGGGCGTCGGGTTACGGTATATACAGGATAGCTAAACTTTAGTCCCAAGCTATATGACCCAAGCAAGCCAAAGTCATAGCTCTTCAATGATTTTACAATCTGATACAGGTCTCCTCCTATTACAACCCCGTTTGGAGATGCCGTATTGTTTATCTTTGAGCAGAGGTTTACCGTCGGCCCAAAGATATCTTCTGTAGGAGTCTGCGATTTTGCAATGGTACCATAGCCTGCGCTAACCCTAAAGTCAGTTTGCGGAAGGGATCTTTCAGATAGAATATCGTTTATGGTACCATGAGAGTCTACTATTGAGAGGCTGCACTCCAGTACATCAAGAAACGAGTCCTTGCCAGAGTCATAGTCTGCCCTTGGAAAATAATAAAGCAGGCTATCGCCTATGTTTTTTACAACCTTTGCGCCAAACTCTTGCACAATAGCAGACATGACACTCAGAAATGTCCCATAATACTCCCCCATCTTTGAGTTTGAAATACGTGCTGTATTTGCAGTAGAGTTTACGACATCTACAAGCCCAACGCAGTAACTCTTTGATATGCCTGAAAAGACAGCCTCTCGCTTTATGTGCTCCTTGATGAGTCTTGCAAGCTCGTCGCGACGGAGGGATGCAGGCTGGCCTCTATGTACCATCACGAGTACTATTCGTAGTGTAACTTGATAATTGCAACTTAGCTTGTACAGCAACTAGTTAGCTTGTAGCACAAACTGACCTCATACAGTATGGAACAATCTTTAGATTGATGACATACGTTAGGCAGATCGTGAAAAATGGGTTGGATATAGCTGCTGCAGAGTTTTTGGAGCTTGCAAGCGAGCAGAGGCTTGAGATTCTGTCAAGGCTGTACGACCAGAACCTGAAGGTCTCTACAGTAGCAAAGGAGATAGAGGCAACGGTGCCAGAGGTATTTAGAAACTTTGAGAGGCTTGTAAAAGCAGGTCTTATATCAAAGGAATCAGATGGCAGATACTCAGTTAGTACTGCTGGAAGGCTGATGTACAATCAGATATCGCTTGTCAAGTTTCTCTCTGATAACAAAAAATATCTCAAGACGCATATGTTCTCTGATGTACCAGACAAGTTCCTACAGAGAATAGGAGCCTTGGGTGAAGGCCAGCACCTCAAAGGTGTTGTCAAGGTGCTTGAAAAGTGGAAGGAGATCTATAACAATGCGGAAAGCTACATCTATAATGTTCTCTTTGAGGTACCGTATACAGCTGATTTCATAGAACCCATCATAAAAAAAGTAGGCCAGGGGATAAAGTTGCGTTCTGTATTTTCAGACTCTGCAATAGTTCCAAGTGACAGAAAACAGATCTTTGAAAAACATGGGTTCAAAAAATTAATTGAGGATGGAAAGGTAGAGCGCAGGATGAAAGAAAACATAAAGACGATCGTGATATTAAACGAGAAAGAGGCCTGCGTAATGTTTCCGACATCTGACGGTAGCCCAGACGTGAGCGAGGGATTTTACTCAAAGGACACCAAGTTTCACGAGTGGTGCCTTGACTACTTTACACATTGCTTGAACACTGCAGGACCATTTAGAGAAAAGATATTTGAGGACAAATAAAGTCTCCAGGTAATTTTTACCATTGTCCCAGTCGTTAAAAAAAGATGCAATCTTTGTAATCAAGATAGCAGACGATTATGTGTACTCAGCATGTTGACGCGCTGTCAAGAATGTAGCATTCGATAGCGTTTGGTGCAGTCGCAGTTGTAGTTTTAATGGCGGTTTTTGGAAGAAAAGACTACAGGTTGGTGCAGCAGCAATTGCATGGGTACTCTCACACATCTTCTTTGATACATTTGCAGGCAGTGACGGCAAGTTCCCATTGTTTACACCGTTTTACAGCCGCCAAATTGTATTTCAAAACATTGACTGGCTCCATTTCGAGGTAGCAGTTGTTATCATAGTTGGATTTGTAACCATCACAGCAAACATGGTCAAGAAAGATTCAGACAAGCGCCTAAAGGGTACCAAGAAACCCAAAAGGAGAAAGGGTTCAAACAGCTTAGCAGATATACCATCAGCCACAAAAATGAGCTGATATCTAGTCCGCTCTCAGAAGAACGAAAACTAGAGAATCAAAAGCAATGAAAGGCAGATGTATCATATGGAAGACGCCTGTCAGTTGAGATTTCCTTTTTTAATAAGGATCTTCGGTTGTTGCCTCTTTTATACCAACAAAGTCTTTGATATTCTTGGTCCACACCTTGGCATCATACACTGAGGCGGTAGCAGCTATGACGGCATCTGGGATCTCAACTTTGTACTTTCTTCGATAAAGTCCCGCTTGTTGTGCTATCTCGTTTGTCAGTAGGATCTTTGTAAAAAGAGAGATGAGATTTCTCACTTTGGAGATGCCAGAGTCTGTACCACATTCTCTTCCAGCATACAACTCGGCTTCAGTTAGAACAGAGATAAAGCCATCTATCTCCCTTTTGGCAACGCGCTCAACTACACTTACAGCTCCAGTGTTGCCTCTTAGACAGTCTACCAGGATAGATGTATCAAAAATTATCTTTGCCATCACAGATCGGCTCTTTTGAGTCTCTTACCCCAGCCTCTTCTAATTTCCTTTACATACTCTTTGCCGCTTTCATCAGTCTTCCAACTCCCCGCACTCTCCCTTAGAATCTTCAATCGACTCTTTATCTCATCGGAATCTGTAGCGCCCCCAAGTCCCTCTGCCTTGCCTAGTTTCTCATTAATTAATTTAGACAGATTTTTTGTGTTTCCGTATCTTTCCACAGTCTCTTTTACGAGCCTCTTGTATAGATCATCATTTAGGTTTATGGTTGTCTTCAAGTTATCACCATTTAACCATTTAGCTGGTTAAATATTTAAAGACTGCCCATTATTCAACCAACCCATGATGGCATATGGGTTCCACGTATTCCAAGATAAGAGAGTAGCTGCGAGTCGGATCTTGTAGCATAGGTATCGATGTTGTTCACATGACTGTCTATAACTGGATCAAAAAGTACACAAATCTAATGCAAAAATATCTAGATGCAAGGAATCTTTTTAGAATGGCAAGAGATGTAGCAGAGAAAAAACCAACGAAACTAATCACGGATGGATTACCAGCATATCGAGAAGCATTCTTGAAGGAATATTGGACAAGAGAATTGCCTAGAACAGTTCATGAGTCTCATATCACTCTCAAGGGAGATCGTAATAACAATATTTTTAAAACATGCAATATTTTGCATTCCCTGTTATCAGTTTTCAATATCTTCTTTTCTGACCTTTAGTACCCTCAGTATTATCTCAATTGACAATCCAAATGCAAGAACCGACAGTGCTACTACCAGTGGCCAGAAAAACTCCGGCGTAGAGCCAGTAAAAAACGGAGTGCCAGAACCTGCATGAGGGTTGTGCGTCACATCGATAACCCTTGCCCTTGCAAGTTTTAGCATCTCTTCAAGCGTGGCACCGGAGCCAATTCCGCCATGCCCGGAATATGGTCCACCTACTGCATTGTAAAATGGATTGTAGCTTGTCGAGCCGGCACCGCTTGGAATATTCGGTGTCATGGTACTTGAGGATGCAGTGTATTGCGTTACCTGGAATGCGGCTGCTACAAACCATGAACTGATTGTGGCAATTCCAACTGCTCCTAATCTGTAAATTGACCTAAATGACTTGAAAAGCGATTTGCTTGATCTAGTTTTCTCTGAAAACCTGGAAGGCACAATCACTATTGCAAACTTTGTTGCAGCATAATATTTCATGTCGTGGGATTTTGTATTCTTTCCTATCTTTGATATCTCAACAAGACCAACGTCCTGCATCTTCTTGATGTGGTATCGCACAAGCTGCAGCGAAAAGCCCGTCTTTGTTGCAATCTCGTTTGCTGCCAGTGTTTGCTCAAACAACAGTTTCAATATAGTTCTGCTCACATCAGTTATCAGGACCTCTCCCAGAGCCCTGAGTCTATCATCGTCGGTATCGTATATGCTAATCCTCTCCGGGACAGGCTGTCTTGATTTGTCAGATGTCAAATGCATCACATAATAGATGCACGATCCTATGTAAGACTTTTGATGAAATCCTACTTTCATCAAACGCTAAATCCAAAATTGTGCCATTGTATTACATGAAACAAAAAAATCTAATCTTTGCAGGAACACTACTCGTGTTTCTTGCTGCAGGACAACTTGTGCCTCTTGCGTTTGCGCAAGTGTACGGGAACCCTACAAGCCAGATGACACTTGAGCAGAGCCTCAGGCTTGCAAGGGAGAGAGTAAAGGAGGTTCAGGAAAATCCTCATGCAGGGTCTGGCACACCATACCTTGATGCAAATGGAGTAATTGGAGCCACAATGATATCCGGTGCAATCTTTGGCGGAATCTTTGTCGCATTTGTGGTACGAGCAAAACAGATAGAAAAAAAGAGACAGCAAGAAAAGTTACTCCAGTGATCCCTTTTCCTCTTTATTTTTCAATTTCATGCAGTGATTTGGTACATTTTACAAATCTGGCAGGCTTGTTTCATCGCTGTCAAGTACCACTTGAACATGTATTTTTGAGTAATAAAAAAAGAAAGGTTTTGGTTTAGAGTTTTAGAATTCCTCTAGTCCTTGCAGTTAACACCACAATGCTGATAACAGCTATTGCAAGAACAATTGGAGCAACTGAGCCAAACTCAGGAACCACGTGGAAGCTTATCATGTCACCTTTTGGACCGGTCCATGATGCAGGGTCTGTCCCTGGCAATCCCACTCCATTGAGAGTGATTTGGATATTCACCGGATCGGCAGATGTGAGTGCACTTGTAGTTTGGGTATCAAGTCCTGTGTGAGTGTGAGCTGTTGCATTAGAGAACACCGTGTTTCCATCCTGTGTGATCGTTATGTTATAGTTCTGATGTTTTATGTTGTTTCCACTGGCATCTGTGAAGTTAAGTGATATAATCAACGGCTGACCGCTTGTTGGTGCCGTAGGCATTGTGCTTATTCTTACCATTTCAGAACCATCACTAGACATGGCTTGCTCTGATGTCATAGATCCCTGACTCATTCCAGTTGTATTACTGGCAGTTGTAGTGCCGGACGTAGTACCAGTTGTTGAGGTACTGCTTGATGTGGACTGGGCAGAAGACCCAACAATAACCTGTGCTGTCATCCAAGGATGAACCATGCAAAAGTAATCGTACGTTCCAGCTGTTGTGAAAGGAGGAGACGTGTATGTGCCGCCTGCCTTTATCAAACTGCTGTCCCAGACAGTGCCAGTCTGATTATCAGTTGGTTTTCCGCTTGTCGCAGTGTGTCCAACAGTGTCCGCGTTTGTCCATGTGACAGTGTCGCCTACGTTGACATTTACCACATTTGGATCAAAGCAGCTTGTTGCTGAACATGTACCATTAGTTGCGCTTGCCCCCTTGCTGATTGTCACCTGGGCATTAGCCGCAAAAGCTTGTGGAGCTATTGCAATAATGGCAACTAGCGCCAAAACACCCAATAGTGCGCCCATTGGTTTTGATTTCATTGTGGTATTTGATCCGTTGTCTGTTATAAAAGTATGATCTCCTTTTTCAACCATGGCCACAAAGCATGCAAAAAACCACATCCAGATATTCAAATACAAGAAAGGTATTTCCTGATATATTGCCAAATAAGAAATGGATTTTTGTGGTCATCATAGTTGTTGCCGTATCCTCTGGAATTTTTGCATTTGATTATCACACAAGCACAAAACCTTCTCTCCAAATGACAGCATATGATTTTAACAAAACAGCATATCTTGTAACTGAGTTCAAATTACCTGAGAGCGCGGCTCCATTGTTTCCAGTATATGACAAAAAAAATAATTCCATCTGGGTAGGCGATACAAAAGCCAACAGCGGCAGAATATGGGAGTTTTATATCGACTCTGAAAAATTCATCGAGCACAAAATACCTGGAACAAATTTGATTTCAAAGATATCGCTTGATTCTGATGGAACCATGTGGTTTATTGATCCTGCCACAAAACTGCTAGGACACTATGACCCTTACAGTAACGATACCAGTCTGGTTAAAATTCCAACAGATGGAATCCTAGAAGCTTTAGCATTAGACAAAAAAAGTGTATGGATTTTGGTTCCAAATATTGACGAGATTATGCGGTATGATATTCAAAGTAAAAACTTTACCACTTTTTCTGTCCCCACAGCACACGGATCCCCCATAGCAATAACAACTGACAGATCTGGCTACATCTGGATAGTTGAGGCGGTAGGCAAAATTCTGCGCCTTGACCCAACAAGTCTTGAAATGATCGAGTATTCCCCACAGGACAATGTGACACTAAAACTTCCCATTGCCATCAAGTATGACCATGCAGCTGGAGATTTTTACATCTCAGAGCACGGAGAGGATGCGGTGTTTGCATTCTTTCCCAATAATGGTACTTTCAAGAGGTTTCCATTGCACCCAGACCCAGACGCATTGCCCTTTGGCATGGCACTTGACAGCAGAGGAAATCTTTTTGTCGCAGAGCACACAATAAACAAGATTGCAGTACTTGATACAAACACAGGCCAAAGCACAGAGGTTAACATTCCTTCATCAGATCCTCTTACTCAGTGGCTTACTTCTGATGCAAAAGGAAACATATGGTTTGCAGAGCCTGGAGGAGATGCCCTTGGAGTAATCAGAGAAAAGTCACAGTGACTCACTGAGCAGCAAACAATTTGCGTTGCATGTTATTTCCACTCTCCAAAACATAGTGCTGCAAATTGGACAGAAAATACATCACGGCTTTAGCCGCAAACCAAAATAACCAGAACCTGCTAAATGTGATATCAGTTGACAAAAAAGAAGTCACGTTCCAAGAGACCTGCCAAGGAAGGAAATACGGCAGCCCCAGACAGTAGCACTAAAAGATCTGCAACTGAAAACAAAAGCTCTGCAACTAAAAAAAGCACAAAAAAAGTTCAAGGTACCGACCCTGAAAGACTTGCGCTCTCAAAAAACGATATTTTAGAGTTTTGTGACAGAGTGTTGAAAAGATGGCAGCAGGACCCCATACCCAATGCAAGAAACATTGCTGCAATGATTGCAGTTAGGACCGGCGTGCTCTTCTCCGATGAGATATCTCTCCAGGCAATATGGTCTGAAATCATATCATGGGTCTACCAGATGCTTTACGAGAATGCACAAGCCCAGGCAAGGCAGGAAAACCAAGAGTGGGCAGACACGTTTGCCAAGATAAAAAATGACGTCGCATAATTCATGATTGATCTTTTCCTTGTCTATTTTCAGTTGATCTATTATAGTTCTCTTTTTATGTATTCTAATGAGTTTTTCCTCAAGCCTACGAAAAAATTTCTCCCTTCTTTTTTTCCACGCTGGTATCATGCCCTGTTTTTTCCTCCTCCCCTACGCATTCTGATATTCCGCTTTCAAGATTCCACAGTATACCCATCACATCAGACGATGAGAGGCATATCTTTTCTGCAAAAGATTGTACAGTATCATCACATAGTGAGTTGTATACCGCAAGCTCCTCGCTTGTCAGAGATACAGTAAAATTGCCATCCATGCATGACAGCCGTTCTATCGACCCAGGTGGAACAAACATTATTTTGTAGAGTTGCCCATCTATGCCATTTTTGGTCATCGTATCCATGATGTATTGCTTGTGTTTTTGAGAAAATACCACAAACCATACGTTATATCCAAGCTCAAAGTTTTTCCTAAAGTTTTCAATCACCTGTAACTTGTGCTTTGTCGGATCTTTTTCCACCTCTACTGCAACCACTTTTTCAGACCAGCATAACGGGTCGTATGATATCTTCCTGCAAGAGCCCTGCAGCAGTTGCGGCTCGAAGATCAAAAGGTCAGGCCTTTGCACCCCCTTGTGCCCAAGGTCTGGAATGCAGAACTTGAAGGCCTTTTGCTGCATCCTCATTATCATAAATATTGCAGCAAGGTGAAGGTCAGAACCGGCGCGCCTTCCCGTTGCAGCCTGCGAGAAAAAGCTGTTATATGCAAGACCTGATAGCGCATAGCGCGTGGCAAGATTACAGTCATCGAGGCTAACATTTTTCCGTTCCACTAGCCGCATCTGGTTTACCAAAATGTTGTCAAGACTCTCAAAGGCTGTGCGCCTGTCCACTTGAAACATTTTAGAGACAAAATCATATATCTCGTCCCTTACCATCTCATGGTTTTTGTTATACAACAAAAGCAGTATTACAGATTCAAGCGGCGTTACCTGTGGGGCGTCATTTTGTGTCCTTGTCGGCATGACATATTTTTGAAGCGATGTCGGCTCTCCGTACCTTTCCACGCTGTATCTTGCAAGACAAGTCCAGTCTCTTTTTCTGTCAACTATTGGAAATGTCTTCAAAAGTCCATACAGCGGTGTCTGCCCCTGGGAATAAAACGCAAACCTTCCATGGGTCATCGATGTCAGAGTCTCCACAGGCACAGGCATCAGGGTCTTGAAGTTGTTTGCAGTCTCCATGTCAACCTTGAAGCAGATAATGGTCCTAACAAGTGCAGATATCTCCTTTGCAAACTCTCTTGGAAACGTGTTTACTGTCTGTGCAGTGATTGTAACTTTGATGTTTGCCTTCCTCATCGTATTTAGCAGCTCACGTAACGCAAACGGGGCAAAAAGATGTGCCTCGTCAATGTACAAAAAGAAAGGCCTCGATGCAATTTCCGGCCTGCCAAACCTCTTTTTGGCCTCCACGTATACCATATTGATAAGCACTGTCCCCACAAATGACACTACGTCATCAGAGCCCCCGCTTGAGAGGTCAATTACCACCCACTTTCCTGACTCTATCACATCGGCAAAATCAACTGTAGACCGTGGCGTATCAAGCATTGACGTAACCTGCGGTATCGATAATATTTTGTCAAGCTTGTTGTATGCAGAGCGGCCTGCATCCCGCTGGTACTGTTGTGGAAAAAGTACGCTCCAAAAATGCTTCACGTCCCTGTTTGTAACCTTGGCAAGATATATCGAGCGCATCCTGTCATCTGTCATTATTTTTACAAGGTCACGCAACGTAGAGCCTTCTATCTCTACCAGCGCATTTGCGCCATTTCTTAGCAGAGATTCAAGCTGAGGACCCCAAGAGTCATGATATATGTTTCTTAATGCATTTACAAGGTTCATGGAGACCGTATATCCATCGTCTCCTTGCCTGACCTCAAGCGGATTTATCTTCACAGTCATGCCCCACTGCCTTACCGCGTCAAGGCTTATGTAGACCAGATTGTCCTTTTTGGATTCTGGAATCATCCGTAAGACATCCTGTGCAAGGGTACCATGCGGGTCAAGCACCAGAAAGCCTTCATTTCTGTTTATGTTCTGGTTTATCAGGATGGTATCTATGATGCTTTTCCCAGATCCTACCTCTCCAAATATGCCTGTGTGGATCTGCTCTTTACGCGGCACGCCTGCGGCATCACCGTTGTCATCAAAGCCAAGTACCGTGATTTTGGACGCCATGATTTACGATTCTGATGAATTGTTTTTTATAAGCAGATTCTGAAAACGCATATTGCAAAAGTGGCTGGAGATGAACCATCCGTATAACTTTTTTCCGGCTTGTTTTCGTTATTGAGACATGATACATCAAAAAATTCCTCTCTTTGTAATTATAAAATGACGCACATTTCATATTTTATATGTACGGTACATCATGGTTTAAAAAATTGGTACGATCTTATAGATCGTCATAAAATTTCATTCTAACATTCCATGAACATACAAGGCAAAATTTCAATCTAACACAGACGCACAGTTACTTGGCGACTCTGTGTTTGCTCTTTATTAAATCCATTCTGGTTATGTTGATCTTGTAAAATTAAAAAGACATATGAGTTTAGATCATGCCTAGAATCCGAATCAAAAAATCAAATGTATTCTACCAAAAGATCTAAGATCAGCATCACAGCGCAACGCATATGACAGAATGTACACATTGTGAGCATTATCATGAACTCTGATCTGCTCCTGGCCAGAATCATGAAATCAGAATAATTTTTCAAGAAAAAATTAACAATAACGGTTCAAACAGATATAGATAATAGATGAGGTAATGGACAATCTCTAATGCGAAGAGAAGTCAAAGGTTGGTTAGATAAAGCAAAAGAAGATTTTAACACTGCGCAAGACTGTCTGACATCCAAACACTTTGATGCATCAGCATTTCATGCCCAACAAGCAGCAGAAAAATCTCTCAAGGCATTACAAATTCAATTGCATGGAAGGTTTGACAAGATTCATGATCTAGCATCTATTGCCAAGTCGGTTGACTCGCCAAATGAGATAGTCAATTGTTGTATAAAACTTGCGCCATATTATGTGGTAACAAGATATCCCGACGTAGGAGAACCTATATCAAAGGAAACCACCAAGGAATTGTTGGATGAGAGTATGAAGGTGGTAAAATGGGTAAGCCAAAGGCTCAAGCTATAGAACTTGTAAAGGACTTTAAGAAAAAGGCACAAAAGAAGTATGGTATAAAGAAGATAATTCTATTTGGATCACAAGCAACTGGCAGGACAAGAGAAGGAAGTGACATAGACATGTTGATAGTCTCAGACAGTTTCAAGACAAGAGCTGACTTTATGTCAAAACTCTTTGCAGAGTGGCATATTGTACAGAAGAAAAACTTTCCAGTAGACTTTCTGCCTTATAGAACAAAAGAGTTTGAGAGCATGAGTAAGGGTGTCACAATAGTACATCAAGTAGTGGAAGAAGGTATCGAGATCTAGTCTCAAACCAGGGCAGGACGACTGGCTAGAATCATGAAGTCAGAATAATTTTTAACAGTTGATTGCAGCTCAGACAGACATATTTGCACGAATTTTTCATCTGCCCATTAAAAGATCAGCCGGGGGTGCCAGAGACCTGGTTTGATGGCACAGATTCTCCCATGGCATTTACCGCTGTCACATAGTAATAGTAGGTCTCGCCGTTTACAAGAAATGCATTTGTATAATTCAAAACGTTTGGCGGAACAGATGTGAGAAACGCCTCGTTTCCAGGAGTTATGCTTTCATAGATATTGTACTTTATTATCTGGTCTCCTCCAATTGAGGCAGGCTGTTGCCATCTTAGCAATACCTGGTTGCCTGTTGCAGTAGCTACAAGATCCTGCGGAGCAGACGTCGTGCTTGCAGGCTGGGATACAGAGGCCTGGTTTGATGGTGCAGATTCTCCTCCGCCGTTTACTGCGGTTACATAGTAATAGTAGGTCTGATCACTGCCTGTAACGATATCTGCATATGATGTAGTGCTGGCTGATACGGACTTGAACAGTGTCTCCTGACCGGGTGATGTTCCTCTATAGATATCATATTTTATTATCGAAGATCCGTTATCATAGGATGGTGGCTGCCACATTAGCGATATCTGTGAGCCTGATATACTGCCTACAAGATTTCTAGGAGATGACGATATCCCTACAGGGGTTGCATATGCTTCGCTTGATCCATGAGACTCGCCTGCCGCGTTTATGGCAGTGATATAATAGTAGTATGTTATTCCGTTGTCAAGCCAGACATCGGTATAGGATTGATTGGTAGACGGTACAACGTTGAGTATCATTTCCCCGCCAGATGCCATGCCTCTATAGATGTTGTATTTTGTTATTGGCAAGCCTCCAACAAAAGATGGGGCCTGCCATGTCAGTGATATCTGCCCGTTGGATCTGGTCGCAGTAAGATCAAGCGGGACTGTTGGCGCAGTAGGTTTTGGCGATAAAAATGACACAAGGTTATTTGATGTTGGGCTTCCAAGCCCTGTTGTAAAGTCATATCCTGATGTTGCTTGATTTACATTGTTTCCTGTCTGCGTAATGTACTTGTAATTGGAAGAGTGTAGTGTCCCCGTAGCTGCAGTGTAAAGATCTCCGCTGGTAACAAACCTATATGATGATAGTTCCGCCCCTTGGCTGTTTGCTATTGCTGCAATGGCAGCCCACTGCGAGACTCCTGCACTTGTTCCGCCAACTAGAAACCAACCTGTCTGGTTGTCATATGAAGTAGAATCATAGACTGAGAAACCCGTACGTGGGTCAGCATCATAGGATACGTCTGGGACAGCCCTCTGGCCGTTACTTTCAACGTTGTATACTACCTGATATTGCGGCTCTGGCTCGTAGAAACTTGGTCCACTTGAGCTTCCGCTCCATGCAGTCTCACTTTGTATGGCTCCATTGGTAGCAACGTCAAGGGTTGTTCCACCCACAGATACCACGTATGGAGACGCGGCAGGGTAGAGATGACTTGCTCCATTTCCGGATGGTGCAAAAAAGCTAATGCCTGACTTGGCAAAATAAGAATCATAACTTGTCTCATTTGGAAATTCATGGACCCCCCAGCTAAGAGATATCTGTCCTGCTCCAGTCTTTACCTCAGTATAATTTATTGAATGAATCAGATCATTGAAGCTGTTTGATTGTGATTCAACAAGAACAATCTTTGCACCAGGCGCAATTGCATGCGCCCACTCTACATCAAGCGATTCTTCAAGTGCCCAAGTTGAATTACCGACTGGAACGCCATCAGGCGTTATTTTTGTAAAGCAGCCGTTTGCAGTGGTACATTCTGGCAATCCCCAGTGTTTGTCAAATGTTGCAAGATCACTTTCTATGCTTGGGTCGTCGTAGGCATCAACTATGGCAATTACCTGCCCGTGGCCGCATAGATTTGCATAATCCCATCCCATACTGCTTGCCACATAACAGTTCAGCTTGGAAAATCCGTAAGCATTCCATATCTGGCCGGGGGTGAGGCCTTCAGGATATGAGGTGACAGTACCATTGAGTTGAAAGTAGGGACGCGCATCAAGTCTTGTTTGCTGACCTGTTGCGTATATTTGTGGCATTACCATGTTCGATATTAGTAATAGAGATACTAGAATAGATACTGATACTGCAAAATTCCTGCTCAACTTTTCAGTTTTGTCAGATTTTGTTACATAAGAAGACGACTCAGCTTAAACTGCGAATTATGTTCAAATTTGTTATCTTGACACTTTTCAATCTTTTTACACAGTATGCAAATACATCTGTACGTAGTGTAACAGAGAATCTTTTTTCCTATTCCAGCCCTACAAAGTATGACAGTTCATTTGATTGTGATGTCCCCCCCTTGCTTGGCCAGTCAGTAAACGCATTAGCATAGATACTGGCAAGTCCTGTTCCAGACTGGGCAGGTACATAGTAAGGAAGAACCACCTCTGATTGGCCAGGATTGAGGGTATACTGTGCTGATACGGTACCAAGACTGCTAATGTTTGAATCAAACATATCTATGGTTACAAGAGATGGAGTAGATGCACTGGAATCTATCACCACTTTGACATATCCTGTCTGTCCCCGCTTTAGTAGAGAAACAGGATTTCCGTTTTGGTCAGTTGGTTGTACAGATATGATTGATATTCCGCTCTGCCCGGTGGAATTGTTTTCAATGTTTGCAACACAGGGATTTGTTCCATTTACTACAGTGAGCTGTCCGTAGCTGTTAAAGCATGATTGTATCCTGCTGTCTGCAAGACCGTATGCAACATTTAGTTCATTGTTTAGACTGACCATTTGAACATGGTTTATCGTCGCATACTGGTTAAAGGTCAAGAGCGCCTGATCCAAGCTTCCGCCATTATTGAGCACTGCCTG
Source organism: Nitrososphaerota archaeon (assembly GCA_027315065.1). GTDB lineage: Archaea > Thermoproteota > Nitrososphaeria > Nitrososphaerales > Nitrosopumilaceae > Nitrosotalea. The sequence continues at coordinate 43,556 of DAHUYT010000014.1, forward strand.
CATAGCAGTATTTGCAGCATCAGTTCTTTGCTTCATGAAATTATACTCGTTTTGGAATACTGCCTGCGTTCTATTGTCTCCTACTGTATTGAGAAAATTGGCATATGAAACATCAGGGGTGGTATTTGCATTTGCCTGCTCAAGTGCGGTAAGAGCTTGCTTGAGCTGGCTAGCTGCTGCCTGCCTTTGTTCCAATACCAGTTGCGCGTTTAGCTTGGCAGCTGTCTCGTTCCCAAGTATGTTTGCCACCTGCTTCTTGGAAGCCTCAATCTCCTGCAATATCTTCAATGCCATGGGATTGTTTTGTATGCCAGGTCCTGCAATGGTTGTAAATTGAGCAGGCCCAACTGTAGTTACATTCCCCGAGGTCTGAACACCTGACGGATTGACAGAGCTTGCGTTGTTCAAGTTTAGACTCACAAGATCTACAGAACCATTCTGCGTGTTTGCAGTTCCGTTATCATAAGCCAGTGCAAGAAGATGAGCTTCAGCCGGACTCATAAATGTCATGGAATCGTTTTGAATTTTAACGCCAAGTGTGACTTTGGCCTGGTTGTTTGTCATTGCGACCTGAGTCGTACCACCTGTAGTCCCGCTACCTCCTGGCATGCTAGTCGTGCAACTGTATGGCGGAGTTGGAACATATGATACTGGAAGCGTCAAAGGATTCTGAAGATCTGTTGCAAGACATGATTCTGGTGTCAGTGGAGTCCCTCCATTTGCTGGCCAGTCAGAATATGCATCGGTGTAGACATTTGCCAATCCAGCCTGTGAACTGGATGGAATGAAAAATGAGAGAGTCATCTGGGATTGCCCCTGGTTTACAACCGTCTTGACAGAAGCAGTTCCAAGGCTGGTCTGGTTTACGTCAAAGAGGTTAAGTGTAACAAGTGCCGGTATGGTCTGGCCTGATGAAAGTGAGACCTTGACAAATCCATTCTGCCCCTTCTTTAACATTGAGACTGGATCTCCCTGCTGGTTTGTTAACTGTACAGAGTCAATTGAGATACCGTGAGACTTGATAACATTAAACTCGGTCGAGTTTGTGTAGCTCTTTCCATCCACGATAGCTGTTGCAACGTCTTGATACGTTCCAGTTTGGTATGTGTCAGGTATCTTAAACTGTAAAGTTCCAGAACCATTTTGATCAGTAGTTATGGTCCTTGATATGATATTGTCACCATTTGGGTCTGAAACGCCTACTGCAATATTTTGGAGGCTTTGGCCAGGCAGGTTCACAGATAGGGTTACCACGTCACCGTAGGCATAGTATGACTGGTCCGTAGTAAGCGATAGTGATATTGGAAAAGAATTTATCGATAATTGAGACGTATTGGAGCTTGTAGCATGAGTACCATCTCCTCCGTAGCTTGCAGTGATTGTTATGCTACTTGGTGGGTTGGCACCAGGAGTGTATGTTACAGTACAGCTGCCAGATGAAAGCGTACATGAAGATGGATTGAATGTACCACCTGTATTTCCATCACTCCATGAAACTGTGCCGGTCGGAGCAGTAGGCAAGCTTGAAGTGTCAGCAACAGATACTGTAAAGGTAACTGATCTGCCAGAAGAAACGGCAGTCTGATTCTGTACAATTGTTGTGGATGTAGAATCTGGACCAGGAGTGACGGATGTACCATTACTACTACCAAACGATATTGTGCTAGTCGGGCTAGACGACTCAGAGTTGGATGAGCTTGATTGTGTTTGGGTCGTATCTGGAGATGACATTGATACTAGCGATACAGTACTTGAAGCAGAAGCGGATGCAGATGAACTTGAACTACCGGGCGAGATAGATGCCTGTGCTGAGCTGGTAGAACTTGATATGACACTAGTCTGTGAGTTGGTA
>DAHUYT010000015.1 GCA_027315065.1 Nitrososphaerota archaeon
GATGTTTCTTGCAACAGTTATTCCTTCATTTTCTGCAAATATTCCTGCCTTTGGTACTGCTATCTTGTCTGTTACCATTATTTGATTCACGTCACCTATTGCATAGACATTTTCAAATTTTGTCTTGCATGTTCTGTTCACTTCGATAAACTTGCCTGGCTGCGCAAGCCCGCAATCAACTGCAACAAGAGGCACCTTGTGAGGAGGAACTGTAACCAACAAATCAAAGTCTGCTTCTCCAGACTCAAATTTGAGTTTGTTTTGCTCCACTGATATAGTCTTGTGGTTTCCATGGAACTCGATATTCTTTGATTTTAAAATCTGCAAGATTTCCTCGCTTACCTTAGGACCTCCGGCTGGAAGTGTGATAGGAGTGGGGCTGTAAAAGTCAATTTGAGTGGAATTACTAGCCCCGGTCTCTTCAAGAACTGATCTTATCAAAAGTGCTGCCTCATACGGCGCTGGGGGACATTTGTATGGCAAGCCCGTAATTGCCATAGATATCTTGCCTGATTTTATACGATGTATTGCATCTCGAATCTTTGGAACGTCATTTAGGTCATACAATACCAAGCTGTTTTCTTTTAGTCCTGGAATCTGCTCCGGCGCTAGTTCAACACCCAGTGCAATTATCAGATAATCATAGTGCAGTCTGCGATAGCTTGTTCTTACAATTTTGTTCTCAAGATCTATCTTGACTGCTTCTTCATTGATAAATTCAATTCCCTTTTTTGTAACAGTTTCCAGTTGTCTCTTTGAGGTCTCAAATTCTCTCAAACCTGAAATTATCCAAAGTTTGACTAGGTCCATCATGAACCAGTCCTTTTTGTCAACTATTGTAATTCTGGTATCCTGAGTAAGGTTCTCACGTAGCTCGTTAGCAGCAGCAAGCCCGCCAAATCCTCCACCCAAAATTACTATGTTTGTTGGTCTTATGCCAGAACGCCACTCTTCATCTTTCTTGAGTTGTTGGTCTTACGGTTATCTCGTTTACGTTCATGTGTGATGGTGATTCTATGGCAAACAGTATAGAATTTGCAATGTCCTCTGACTTGAGGGCCTGCATGGTCTTTACAGATTTTACAAATGTTTCAAGTGATTTATCAGTAATTGTGTTTGTAAGTTCGGTATCCACTACTCCAGGCTCTATTGTTGTAACTCGAATGTTATTTCGTGCTGAAAGTTCTTGTCGCAGCCCTTCACTAAATGCCCTGACTGCATATTTTGTTGCGCAATATACACTTCCTGCAGGGAAGACTACTCTTCCTGCGATTGATGAAATATTTACAATGTGACCAGAATTTTGTTTTATCATGTGAGGAATTGTAGCAGCAGTACAATACAAGACGCCCTTGATGTTTACATCAACCATTTGTTCCCATTCATCAACTTTGAGATTCTTCACAAAGCTCAATGGCATGAGGCCTGCGTTATTGACAAGAATGTCTACTCTGCCCCATTTTTTTATTGCAGCATCAATTAGATTATCGCAATCACCGCGTTTTGTAACATCACAAGATATAGTGATACATTCGCCCCCAACTTTTTCAATTTCTTTTTGCAGTTGTTCTAGTCTGTCCTTTCTTCGTGCACCAACAACAACTTTGGCTCCTGCCTCTGCTATTGATAATGCAGTGGCATAACCAATTCCACTACTTGCACCAGTCACTACAGCAACTTGACCTTTTATTGTCATGCTAAAAATCATTTTTCATCAATGCGTATTACACAAATAAGTCTTGTCAATTAATTCCAATGTGTTCTTTCCAGTAATAAAAATTAACTTTGTTTCAAGTTCTGCTGCAAGCTTGGCTTTATGACTAATGTCATTTTTTGAATATGTGATAGAACCTTGTTTCTTAACACTAATTTAGGATCAAATATGATTCAAACCATGGAACAATTTGATTGTGCGTATTGTGGAGAAAAGCAAGATCTTCCGTTTCAGTGTAATTATTGTAACGATAAGTTTTGTGCAGAACACAGATTGCCAGAAGACCATAGGTGTGTTAAGCTACATCAGATAAGAACAAGAAGATTTGGAGAAAACAAGGTTCAGAGAAGAAAAGGGATTGGAAGACAGGGATTCATAAAACGGGTATTTGGCAAGTTTAGTCAGTAGAGAGTTTTTCGTGGATTAAGTTTTGATAGTTTTGCTTGATAAAACAGAGCAATTGCCAAAGCTAGTAACACTCCTGCAGTAAGCCAGTTAGCCACTTGCATGATAAGATAGGCTACTCCGAATCCAACACACATTAGTGCCTGAGTTAGTAGCTTTATCCAGTTTGGTACTTTGGCTGCCCTGCTAATTATTTCTATGACAAGCATGCCTACAACAGGATATAGTATAATTTCAAAATAAACATCAAGATTCATCCCATTATCCATGTAGGATTACAACCATATTGTCTAATTTTTAGTCTTCCCAACTTATCTTTACTGCTACCTTTTTGGTAATCAGGGCGCGTGCATTCTCAAACGGCAAGGTTGCTACATCCTCAGCTTCAAATGGACCATATGTTTGAAGATCCGTTCCTACAATCTGGTCTATTGGTTTGAGAAATCTTACGACAATAGTTCTAGACCGATGATTTCTTGCCACAGTCTCAAGAAGTTTTAATCTTCCATTTAGTGTCGCAGATAGAATGGTCTCCTTTCTCTGTCTTAGCTCATCTTCAGAATCAAGAATGAATCTTTCTTCATCAAGAAGATTTGAATAATCAATCTCTTCCAAACCTGTTGCTTTCTCAATTCTTATTTTTAAAAGAAGTGATGTCATTTCGGTTATCATTTTTACAAGCGAGTCTTTGATCTTGGATTCAGTTCCGTCATAGTCCTGGTTTTTTAGTTTTCCAAGAAATTCTGCAATGTTGCTATACAATTTAGAGTCTAGCTCTTGTACAGAATCATTTTCTACTTCCCTGACAAGTAAGGCATACAATGAATTTGCGTCAATTTTTTTTGTTTCTGACATTTACACACCCAACAATGCTTAAATCATAGACTCCTTTGTGTTATGATCAAGGTGCAAAATTGCCATATAAAGTGATTGGTGGAGAGCCAGTATCAGTTTCTTATTCGGCTGATGAAGTTTTTGCAAAGATAAAAAACGAACAGATAAAATTCATTGATTTACAATTTACGGGTCTTAGAGGAAGATTTCATCATACAACAATTTCAGCTAGCTTGTTTACTCCTCAACAGATGCAAGACGGCTTACCAAAGCTGGATGGTTCCTCAATTGTAGGATTTGCTTCTATTCAAGACTCTGATATGATACTAAAGCCAGACCCCAATACATTTGCAATAATTCCTTGGATGAAAAATTCCAAAACAGCCAGATTGATATGCGATATATATTGGGGTTGGGGGAAGGGCAGGCTGGAAGCTGACCCAAGAGGCATAACGCAAAAGGCAGAAAAGCATCTCCTTACACAGGGTTTTGATACAAGCTATTGGGGTCCAGAGGTAGAGTTCTTTGTTTTTGACAGAATTCAGTGGGATGTGTTAACGCCATACAAGGGTCAATCATATTCAATAGAATCAAAGGAAGCTCCATGGAACCAGGAAGGAAAAGGATATCCAATGGCGCTAAAGAAGGGATATTATCCTAGCACTCCTGCTGACACTTTAACAGAATATAGAAATGATTGTGTGGAGTGCTTGAACGAGTATTTTGGAGTTTTATGTGATAATCACCATCATGAGGTTGCAACTGCTGGGCAATGTGAGATTGACATAAGATATGATACTATGACTAATGCTGCAGACGGTGCACAGACTTACAAGTATGTTGTAAGAAACATTGCCACAAAATATGATAAGGTTGCAACAATGATGCCAAAGCCAATTTCTATGGATGCGGGTTCTGGAATGCACACCAATGTAAGTTTATGGAAAGATGGCAAGAATATGTTCTATGATAAAGATGACAAAGAAGAGATAAGTCAAGTTGCAAGGTACTATTGCGGTGGAATCATGAATCATGCAAGGGCGTTGTCTGCAATTGTTGCGCCCACAACAAATTCCTATCATAGATTGGTTCCAGGATATGAGGCACCTGTGTATATTGCATGGAGCGCAAGTAATAGATCTGCAATAATTAGAATTCCAGCTCATTTCAAGGGAGAAAAATATGCAAAGATTAAGAGATTAGAGTTCAGGGCTCCTGATCCGTCTTCAAATCCATATCTTGTATTTGCAGCCGTACTTGCTGCAGGACTTGATGGAATTAAAAAGAAGATAGACCCAGGCGATCCAGTTAATGAAGATATTTACAAGATGACCAAAGTTCAGCGCAATACAAAGGGAATCAAGGATTTGCCTGCAAGCTTAGGAGAAGCACTTGATGAACTTGAAAGTGACAGGGCATTTCTCAGCCCAATATTTTCAAGTGATACTATTGATAAAATAATTGAGATAGAAAGGGCAGATGATCATGAGATCTCAATAAGACCTCATCCTCACGAGTTTTATCTTTATTTTGATATCTAAATTTGGCCTATTGCGGCGTATACTAAAAACAGTGCTATTGCCATAATAGTCAGGCCAATGATAAGATAGGCTCTCCTATGACGTTCACCAGATCCTGCCTTGTAAAGAGAGACGGCGCCTGCCAGACCTACAAAGAGAACTAGCGTTCCTACTATGACTGGGTCCCAAGCACTGTGAGTGATAACAGGATAAAAAGCCCCAGAGAGCAGCGCAAAGAAAACCGCCAGATAGACGTATTTTGCACCAGCAAAGATTTTGTTGTCTAGCTGCATAGGATTGCCTATCTAGAATAGTCAAATAAACCTTTGAGAAGAAAAAGTTCTCTATTCCATGCCCATAGGTGGCATACCCATACCGCCCATTCCTTCCATACCACCCATACCGCCCATTCCTCCCATACCACCGCCTGGAGGTCCAGAAGTTTTGGTTACTGAAATCACATCATCAATTCTTAAAATCATGCATGCCGCCTCTGTTGCAGATGAAATTATTTGGTTTTTAACTGCCAGCGGTTCGAAGATATCTGTAGCATGCATGCTTGTTACCTGGCCTTTCATAACATCAATGCCAGTCCACTTGTTTCCTTTCAATTGCTTTGATCTCAAGGAGGCAAGGGTATCAATTGGATCCATTCCTGCATTCTCGGCAAGCGTGATTGGAATTACTTCAAGAGAATCAGCAAATTTTTCCACTGCTAACTGCTCTCTTCCTTCAAGTGATTTTGCCCATTCTCGAAGTTTTGTTGCAGCATAAGTTTCTGGAGCACCCCCGCCAGCTACTATCATTGGGTTTTCCATTACATCTTTTACAACCATTAATGCGTCATGGACAGACCTTTCAACTTCATCAACAACTCTTTGTGAGCCTCCTCTTACAAGAAAAGTTACTGCCTTGGGATGTTTGCATCCTTCAACAAAGACCCATCTGTCACTCTCAATCTTTCTCTCTTCTACTAGTTCAGCAGAACCAAGATCCTTTTCAAATAAATCATCAAGATTTGTAATCATTCTTGCACCAGTTGCCTTGGCAAGTTTTGTCATGTCACTTTCTTTTACTCTTCTAACAGTAAGAACTCCTGCTTTTGCAAGATAGTGTTGCGCCATGTCATCTATACCCTTTTGACAGAACAGAACATTGGCACCAGATGCAACTACCTTGTCAACCATATTCTTGATCATTTTACCCTCTTCATCAAGAAATGACTTCATCTGCTGAGGGTTCTGTATGTTTATCTTGGCATCAAATTCCGTCTTGTCAATCTCAAGCGCGTTGTTTATTATGGCAATCTTTGCCTTTTCAATCTTCTTTGGCATTCCGCTGTGAACAACTTCCTTGTCAAGTATGATTCCTTTGGTAAGACTGGAATCTTTGATCGAGCCACCGGCCTTCTTTTCTACTTTGATGTCATCAATATCCACTTGGTATCCGTCCTCGGTCTTTTCTGCAACTGCTATTACTGCCTTTACTATCATATCTGCCAAGTTTGCAGAGTCTCTTCTGACAAGTTTTGTCTGCATTGATGTCCTTGCTATTCTCTCAAGAACCTCTTTATCGGTAGGAGAAACCTTGTCTGCTATCTTTTCCAAAAGATCTTTTGCTTTCTGGGCAGCCTTTCTGTAACCATCAACTATTATCGTTGGATGAACATCCTGCAAAACGAGAGATTCAGCATTTTCTAAAAGTGCGCCCGCAAGTATTACGGCAGAGGTTGTTCCATCTCCTACCTCATTATCTGTTGCTTTGGAGATCTCAACTAGCATTTTTGCTGCCGGATGCTGGACGTCAATTTCCTTTAGAATAGTAGCACCGTCGTTTGTAATTGTAACATCGCCAAGCGAATCTACAAGCATCTTGTCCATTCCACGTGGGCCAAGGCTGGTATGAATAATTTCTGCAATCAGTTTTGCTGCAGTAATGTTATTTTTCTGGGCATCACGACCCTTAGTCTGTGTTGCACCGTCTTTTAGTATAACAACTGGAATTCCCCCCGATGAGGCTTGAATTGACATATTTTAGCTGAGATCGATTTTCCCTTATTATTTCTTTATGTAGACCAAAACTCTTGGCCTGTTGAACAAATTTGATAGTGCAGAACGATGTTTTAAATTAGGAAAACTGATCGAACAACGTATGTCTCGTTCCTCATCACGTGTTGCTTATAATGAAATACTGTCGATGCTCAAGACACATAACCAATGGTTTGCAGATTCAATTCCATTAATTGCAAGTGAAAACATTCCAAGCCCGGCAGTTAGGGAAGCAACTATTTCTGACTTTGCAAATAGATATGCAGAAGGTTGGCCTGGTGAACGTGTCTATGCTGGATGTACCTACATAGACAAAGTAGAGTTCAAGTGCATGGAACTTGCCCAGAAGTTATTCAAGGCAGAGTTTGTGGATGTAAGGCCAATTTCTGGGGTTGTTGCTAACTTGGTGATCTATTCCGCATTTACTAATCCAGGAGATATAATGCTTGCACCATCTATTCCATCTGGTGGTCATATATCACACGGTAAGAAGGAACATGCAGGTACTGCAGGACTTGTTCATGGACTAGATATTGAGTTTTATCCATTTGATGTAGAAGAGATGACAATTGATGTGGACAAGACAAAGCAGAAGATACAAGAACTTGAAAAAGCAGGTAAGACCCCAAAGCTTGCGATGTTTGGGGGCTCGGTCTTTTTATTCCCACATCCAGTAAAGGAACTTGCTGATTTTCTCAAAAGTTACAATATGTTCATAAATTATGATGGAGCTCATGTTGCAGGATTAATTGCAGGCGGTCAGTTCCAAGATCCTCTCAGGGAGGGCGCGGATGCAATGACTATGAGCACCCATAAGACCTTGTTTGGTCCTCAGGGAGGAATGATATGTTCGTTTAATAAGTATAGTGACGAGATCAAAAAGGCAACTTTTCCAGGTATGACAAGCAATCATCACTTGCATCACATGGCTGGAAAGGCCATTGCGTTTACAGAGATGCTAGAATTTGGTAAAAAATATGCAACCCAAGTAGTCAAGAATGCAAAGGCCTTGGCAGAAGCTCTGAGCTCATCTGGTTTCATGGTGCTTGGAGAGAAACGGGGATTTACAAAATCACATCAAATTGTAGTAAACGTTCTCTCATTTGGAGATGGTGGTACTATCGAAGCTGATCTAGAAAAGGCAAACATCATCATAAACAGGCAGCTTATTCCGGGAGACATCAAGGCAGGACGCAACTACTTCCACCCGGGTGGCATGCGACTTGGAGTTGCCGAACTAACAAGACTTGGTATGAGGGAATCTCAAATGAGGCAGGTTGCAGAATTTATCAAAAATGTAGTTGTAGATAAAAAAGATAAAAAGAAGATTGCGTTAGAGGTCAAGCGATTTAGAAAAAAGTTCCAGAAAGTCCACTATTGCTTTGAGAGCAAGATGGGTGGATATGACTATGTTAGGCTTCGTTAGGCATAATCTGTAAGTAAGGCCTGATTACTATCTTCTTTGCCAAATACAAGTTCAAGCTCGTCCAGTAAAGAGAGCACCCTTCCTCTCAGGTATGGCTCAATCCTATACTTGCCAAGCATTCTTTTTGCAATCTTGAGATATTTTTGGACAGACGGTCTTGTCATTGTTTGAATAAGTTTGTTTTCACATTCGAGACATTTCCCCATGAGAGGAATTCTTCTATAGCTTGCACCGCATGATGTACACCTAAATGATTGGCCGGAATATGCTCTAAGGTTTCCCATTATGTCAGGCAAAAGATGAGTAGTCATTACCATAGAAATCACTTCACTTGGGTCTACTGCATTGATCATATCTGCAGTCCTAATTTGCATATCTAGTTTTTCAAGAACTGATCCAAGAGTAGAATATGCGCTGCGCGATTTTGATGTAGTAAGAGTGCTAGTGATATGTGTGAATCCATAGCCAAAGAATTGTTTTTCAGTCTCTAGCCTTGATTTTAGAATTTCAACGCCTTTGATCTCGCTTGCTTTTTCTTTTTGTAGTGTAGCCTCAAAAAATGATAAGGGATAGCTGTCTACTATCTCAAAGTTATGAGCTTGCCTTTGTACTTCTTGTGGTATTACGATTGGCTGCACAAGCAATGGTGCATCCATCAGCCCTCCAATCCTGTCAGACAGGAACAATCTTGAAAAGTTGAGCAGACTATCCATCAATAGCATGATCGAGTCTGCATCACCATCCGCATCCCTTCTTTTTGCAGAGTGCCACACAGCAGTACCAAGACAGACCTGGGTATTGGTATAGCCAATGATTCTTCCCACAATTCCAACAGAGGTGTGCGGCGCAAGTCCAATTATCAGATGACCTATCAGGTCATCGGTCTTTTTTGCATCGTAGTATGTTGGATGGGCAAATAATTTTACAAGTTCTCTGTCCAGATATTGGCAAACTAGAACCAAGCTTTCTCCGCATTCTTTTGGAATTATGACGTCTTGAGTTTTCAGTTCAATTAACTGATCGGAATTTACAAGCGGGTTGCCCTCGGTATCATATGTGTATCCAAGCTCTACGAGTTTCTCAGGTGTTGTGCCAATCCAAGATGGCTTGAAGTGTGAGAGTGGTGCGTTTGTTGCATCGAATCTGATTGTGCCGTCCTTGAATACATTAAGATTCAAGCTCTGTCGTATGAGCCCTTTTTCCAGTGGCTCTGGCACCCGGTCTTGGTTAATGAGTTCCTTTACTCCCTTAAATGGCTCTTGGGCCCTAACGCCGGTTCTTTCTTGTGCAGAATAAAGCAGTTCCTTGAGTGGAAATGCACGATATGAGTGAGCAGATGCTCTAACTTTACACTTGGGACAATGAGCCTCTTCTAGTTCATCGCGGCATTTTGGACAGACAAATGTTACGATAGTCTTGGCCTTGCACCGCTGGCATGTTATACTAATTGAAGGCTGGTTGCAGTTTTTGCACATTCTGTTATTGATGTTACAGTAAAAGTTGGGTTGTTTTACTGCCTTGAGAAGATCGCGGGATGCACCACCCTTGCTTCCAACCGGAAATAGTGTATGTACTGGAGGCTTCATCTTTCGAAGTGATGCCTTTTCAGGCCTGCCGACCCTTACGCCTACTGCCGTTGAAAACTTGGGCCTTACCTTGATTCCTGATGAGATTGAAATTATTTCTGGGACTGACAGTGTCTTATCCAATTGAATTGGCTTTCTAAAAAGCAAGTAAGAGAAAATTTTTGCCTCATCGTCTTTTAGCATAATTGTATCGCCTGTCACCTCATGGGGCACGCCAAGTTTTTCCAAGATCTCTTTTACATCTTTTTGATAAACGACCAGATTTGATTCTATCTTGTCTGGATTGAGGATCTTTTCTAGTTCTTCAGCTGTAATCTGATCCCAATAATACAGATAGTGTGGATGGAGCCCGATTCCAAAGTTAAGCGATATCCTGAATGTCTCTTCAAGGTCTGGAACCTTGTGCATATTGCTTAATAGATCAAGGTCGTCTGGCTCGTACTTGGCAATCTTTTCTTTTAGCTCCTCAACCCAGAACTCCTCAACATATCCAGTTGGGATAAGCTCTGCATTGTTCTCAAGAAAGTCGCCATAGCTTATGAGAATGTCTCCAAGATGTAGAATTTTTTCAATGTGTGGTTTTAGCTTAATTCCGTGGGAGGTATCCCTTATCTTGACTACATTTCCATTGTCTAGCCTGACAATTGGAGTATCAATTGAATCAACAAATGCAATAGTTGAGGCCTTTCCTGGGATGTCGAGCTTTATCTGAGTGCCAACTGCAATGACGTGATCTAAAATTTCTGCAACTACTGGATGGACCCCAACTGATGCAAAGCCTGTGTTACATGCCCTTCCATATCGTAATCTGAACCCGCCAAGTTTTTTTGGCATTGAAAGAACAGACCTGCCAGTAATTACCTCTCTCATTCTATGGGCTGCTGCATCCTCGTCTCCGGTCTGGATTGCTCCCTTTAGATCCTTGAGCCACTCCCAGCCGTCTAGTTTGAATAGATCAATTAATTTTAGCAACTTACGAGACCTGCCAATGAGCCCATCGTTGAGTACACGAAGTGCCCCTCCCCGAACTCTGTTGGTGTTTATTCTTACCATGTTTCTGTGACTTACGATCTCAACTGGGTCGGTATCTATGCCGTTAAGCTCCACAGGAATGTTGGAAATGGTGGCTACCACATCCTCATCTGGGACATGGAACTGAAAGCTTCCTACCTCTCTTTCATAGAGGCGCAGTTCCTCTACAAATCGCCCTGTCTCATCATCGTATGAGTTGGCTTGATACTTGCCAAGTCCGGCAATCTTGCGTACGTGGTCTGCAATAAGTATGGTGGATGCTGCTTCCGTACCCCCTGCAGAACGTATGGGTCCTGCAAATGAGATGGATAAATAGTCAGAGCCGTCTGCGTTCTTCTTTATCTTAATCTCGCTTATTCCCTGAAGAGGGGCTATTGTCACGCCTTCAGTCACTATTGCCAGTCCTACACGCACTGCAAGGTCAAGCTTCTCTTGCAGCTCTGTCTCAGGACCGGAATACTTGCCCTGAGCTATCTCTTCTGCAAGCTTGAGTGCCGCCAGCTCCTTTGTTGTTGTCTGGATGAGTTTTCTGAGATTTTCTGTAACGTCAATGTCGTGCATTTTGGATACACGATCAGCTAGGTCAAACGCTATCTTGGGCTCTACCATTCCAGAGGAATCGGCAAGTGTAGCCTTTGCTGCAGCAGCTTTTTCAAAAATAGAAAAGACCTCGTTTGATAGCTTGCTGTAATAATCAAAATATGATTCTGGCATTGGGACTTCCTTGAGTCTCAATGCAATATTTTCAGACATGTTATTTCCTTACGGACTGGATGGTTTTTACGATATCGGCTATTGTCTTGAAACTTCCGCCTTTTTCAATAAATGTGCCAATTACTATGGCATCAGCACCTGCCTTTACGATCTCACCAGCAGTATAGGCGCTTCTAATTCCCCCCCCAACTATGAGAAATCCCTTAAAGAGTTTTCTAACAGCTGCTACCATCTCTGGCCTAACGTTTGATTTTGCGCCAGAGCCTGCTTCAAGATATACAAATCTCATACCCATGAATTGCGCGGACAGGGCATACATGGCTGCCAAGTTTGGCTTGTCAAATGGTATGGTTCTTGCAGAGCCGACGTGCCATGCCGTTGTGCCCTCACCAATTATGATGTAGGCTGTTGGTAGAGGTTCGAGGCCAAATCTAAGTACATTTGGGGCTCCCAGTGCCTGAGCTTGAGAGATGAAATATGGGTTATCAGAGTTCAGCAATGAGCTAAACAGTATGGCGTCTGCTCCAGGAACAACACCTGTAACATTTCCTGGAAATAGTATTACGGGAATCTTAACAGATTTTTTGATGTTTTTGACAGTTTCTGCCATGGCTATCTGATCGGTTGCAGATGAGCCTCCAACTAGTATGATTGAAGCGCCATTTTTTTCTGCATTCTTGGCAAGATGTGCTGCAGAATTTTTTCCATCATTTTCAGAGTCAATTAATACGAAGAGTAAAGCCCCTTTTTTATTTCTGGAGGCTGTTAGGTATTGTTCTACACTTTGCATATGACTGGTTGATAGCTATTCGTTAAAAGTTTAATTGAACAAAGTTATACAGATATGTATAGCTTTGAGTACACTTCCAGAAGGTAATTTAAATAACATAATAAAACAAATTATAAAAAAATCATCATTTACAGAGCGTCAAATTGAAATTATTTTAAAAAGACGGAACCTGTCAAACTCACAGTTTACCATAACTAAAGGGGCTTTCTATAGACAAGTTGGACAGTCTCGGGAGAAGTTCCAAGCGTTATGCTATTCCTGGATACTGTTCAGAGCACTAGGTATCATTCGTGAAGAGGATATGGATGTGATAAACCGTCTCTCAGAACAGGTTTCTGTGATTAAAAACAGTGATGTTTTTCCTGAACGTGAGGAACAAGTCATGACTGTGATACGAGAGTTGCTAGCACGAATGTGTAACCTGTGATGTTTTGTGCGTATGACGTGCCATATAGGAATAATTTGTGATAAAGATGTTTGTGATTGATGTGTATTGTGTAAAACTATTTTACTCAAACATGATAAATCACATTAGTTTATGATGTGTAGTGATGTTAGTAGACATAGATGTAGGAATGATTTTGGGCGTGATAGCTTCGTTTGTGATTGGTATTGCATGTATAGCAGTATACAATAAAATTAAACCACGTCTAGGTTCACATGGAAATGATCTAAAAATTTTGGTGGAACGTCTACAATATTATGAAAATTTGTTAATAGATATGAAAATTAAGTTAGATTCATTAGAACTGGCCAAGGAACCTGAAGAACTTGTACAGGCACAAATTCCAAAGCCAAAGGGGCAGAAACAAGAGCCGGCTATAGTCATGGAGGTAAAAGAAGAGAAACCCAAGGAGCGTACACACAACATGAGTTTTGGAAATGCGATAGAGTACGTGTTGCGATTAATCACAGAAAAACCCATGACATCACGTGACATCCAAGTCACAATAGGAAGGACTCGGGAACACACATCACGTATGATGAAGAAGCTCTTTGAGGATGGTCTGGTTGAGCGAGACATGCGGACAAAGCCGTTTACTTACAAGATAACTGAAAAAGGGCTCATTAGAATAGGGTCGTTAAAGGCCCCAATGGTAGAAAGTCAGTAGGGTTTTATCCTAGTTTAATCTGTCCTTGGGTTTAGTTTTAGAGGTTTTTGGTAGTTGTCAAGTTGTCAAATGAGTTTTTGGATCAAAAATAGAGAAAAATTAACATAAATTATTAATCTTATTTTATTATAAAATCTTAAATTATTGAACTTATAATGAATAGTGTGTTAGATGTTGAACAGCTCATAAAGATAACTTCGGCAGGCACGATCTCAATCCCGAAGGATATTAGGAGATACCTTGATCTTCAGAAGGGGGATTATGTCAAGGTAATAGTTGAGGGGGATCGTTTGGTTGTCAAAAAGGCGATGATTTCCTAAGTCGCAGGCCGTTCTCTTTGGGTTAGTTTGAGTATTTGGTAGCTCCATTCCTTTCCGTTTCTCTCTCTTGCTACCCGTCCCTTAAGAGTAAACCTTGAGAGGTATGTGGATATCACGCTTAGTTTGATTGGCTCCTCATACTCGTCCTCATATTTTTCAAGGATCGCTGAGGAGGTAAACTTGCCCATTGGGAAGTGCTTGTCCACAATGTTCCATATTTTGGCCCCAACGGTATCAAGTTGTACTGATTCCTCTGGCTCCTCTATATTCATTAAATCCATTAATTCGAATATCTTTAGCATCTTTTCACGGGTAACGTTGCCCTCTAGGCTAAGGTTGTACTTGGCGCCTTCTGCGTCCTCTAGGTCTATTCGTATTCGTTTTCTGGTCATCGTGATCGATCAGGTTAACACATTAACACTTGAATAGATCATAGAAGAATTGTTAACAAGTAAGTTTGTTAACATTCACTGCGTAACCCATGCGTAGCCGCTTTTTTCATCTTAACAGGCTTCCCAGGTTTTCATCTATGAATGGGCCAAAACCACGCCTAGAGTGGAAATAAAGGGGTCTATTTAGGTATATTAACAATGTTAAGGACCGTCTTCACGCCTAGAGTGGAAATAAAGGGGTCATTTCGAGTTCTTTACTACTCCATTTTAACATCATCTTCACTAATTGTTAACTTGTCTCTATGAATACCCACACACCAATATTTCCACTCTAGCTTTATTAAAAAATATTTTTTTAAGAAAATAAAAATAATTAATGATATACTAAATTTGAATTAGTTATTCTATTCTAATCTAATTAGTATGGTAGAATCCATATGTGGATAGAGGAGAAATGATGGTGTGTGGGTTAAATGGTAAAGGATGAGATCGATGAATTACTTGATGAAATGGTACAAAGTAAACCATTATTCAAAAATAGAGAGGCGGTACATTCTGACTACACACCAGAAAATATTTTACACCGTAAAAATGAAAAAGCAGCTGTAATCAAATCATTAAGTCCTTTAACAAAAAAATCCCGCCCATCAAACTTACTTGTTTATGGCAAAACAGGAACTGGTAAGACACTCATAGTAAAAGAAATGTTGAAAAGAATAACAAATCATAATGAACTAAAATCTTTTCCAATTAAATGGATTTATTCTAACGCAAAAGAAGAAACAACACTATACGGCCTTTTAGTTCATTTTGGTAAGGAATTAGGGCTTAAAGGAAAAGAACTTCCTCCTACCGGATTATCGATAAGTAGTGTTTTTAATAAAATAATTCAATATATAAAAGATAACAAACTAAAAACAATATTTGTAATAGATGAAATTGATTCTCTTGTAAAACCAGATTCTAAAAAACAAGAAAAAGACATATTCTATATGTTAACACGAGCAAATACTAGACTAGATAAAGACAGTTTCTTAACAATAATAGGAATTTCAAATGACCTAACATTCAAAGAAAGACTAGATCCTCGAGTTATCAGTAGTCTCAGCGAAGAAGAAATTGTTTTCACAAATTACACTGTAGAACAAATTAATGAGATTCTACAAGAAAGAGTAAAACTAGCATTATTTCCAGATATTATAGAGCCCGCAGCACTGAATCTCTGTGCAGCAATGTCAGGACAAGAACATGGTGACGCT
The DNA here is from genome assembly GCA_027315065.1 of Nitrososphaerota archaeon. Classification (GTDB taxonomy): domain Archaea; phylum Thermoproteota; class Nitrososphaeria; order Nitrososphaerales; family Nitrosopumilaceae; genus Nitrosotalea. The sequence goes on from DAHUYT010000015.1 coordinate 15,153, forward strand.
AGACGTGCTATTGATCTTTTACGTGTAGCTGGAGAGATTGCTGAGCGGGAACAAGCAACCAAGATCATAGAAGAACATGTAAGAAGAGCCCAACAAAAAATGGAAGAAGATAAAGTAACTACTGCACTAACATCTTACCCACTTCATGAAAAATTACTTATGATCGCAGTAATGAGATCAAACGGTTCATCTACTGGCGAAATTTATCAAACTTACAAAAATCTATGTAAAAATATACGCCAAAAAGAAGTGACTCAAAGAAGAGCCACACAAATTCTGGGCGATATAGATCTTTCAGGAATGATCACTGGAAAGATAGTGCATCAAGGAATGCACGGCAGAACAAAAAAATATACCTTAACAATCCCCCCCGATACTGTAAAAAAGGCATTCAAAGAGGACTTGGCCTTGGAAGATCTTCTATAACTAATCTTCTTTCTCGGTAAAGTCTTTTGTAAAGACCTTCATTGTGGCCAAGTTTACGATAATAGCTATTCCAGGTGTTGGGACAATGCCACCACTTGCCTGATAACCAGTCTGGCTCTGCCAGGCTCCGGAATTGACTATCAGTGTTCCCTTGTACATGTCAAGATCAACTACATGAACATGACCAGAATGAAAGATATCGGGAACTTCATTTATCACCATAAAGTCTTCAAGCTCAGGAGCAATTGGGGTACGTTTTCCATAGATCGGACTGAGATGTCGTGTCCTCAACAATGCCCGCATTGCTCTTGCTGGCTGTGCATAGCTTAGACCTGGAGTAGTTCCTACTACATCATCAAGGCTCTGGCCATGAAACATCAATACCTTTACACCATTAAGATCCAAAAACGCAGGGTTTCCTAACATGAAAAAATTCTCTCTATTCCACAAACTCATATTGTATTTTTCTGGTATGGCAGGCTGGGGAAGAGCCCTTCTACCCGGGTCATGGTTACCGGGAATTATGAAGGTCTTGATATGTTTTGGAATCTTATCTAACATCTGAGCAGCCTTTTCCATCTGACCGTCTATATCCATGATAAGCAACTCTTTGTCTTGATTTGGAAATATTCCAACCCCATCAATTATATCTCCACATATCAAGAGAAACCGGACTTTTCTTGCCACTGGATCGGGGCTTGAAAGCCAAGAAATAAACTCAGTAAACTCTTTTTCCATAAAATATCTGCTACCTATGTGAATGTCTGATATCAGAACAGCATATGCATCAGTCTCTGAGCGATTTACTATGTGATCTGGGACATCTGGAACCAAAAGCTCCTTTATGATAAATCCGCCATTCTTGCCATTTGTAATACCTACCATTACGAATTGGTCCATTAAAAGCGAGTTTGCAGTGTCCTGTAACTCTTGATTAAACACTAGAACCTCTACAGAACCGGTAGGATCATCTATTACCAATTTGGTTACATTCCGGTCAATCTTTCTATCCATTAAAAGGCCTGCAACAAATATGTCCTCACCAAGCTTACCCTCTGTCACATTTTTAATTGGCGTCAGTTTTTTTGCCTGTGATCTCTGCATCATTATTTTAAGCAATTTCGAATATCTATCAGAAAAAAGGGCCATAAAACCATCTATCCCCTCTGCTGATGTGATCTTCTTTGTAGGATCAAATAATATTTCATGCCTATCCTCAATACTGCCACTAACTTCTGATTCTACAAACATTTTGAGGTCGCTCTGGTTTATTAAAAACAAATTTTGCTTTGCCTTTTCACGAACGACCTGCTTAATTATATTCTGTAGTTCCTTCACATCTATCTTTTCTAATATCTTAAAAGCATCAGGATGAATCTGAAAACCTTTACTCAAAGCATATGTTATTGCTGAGGATACCTCTTCTTTCACAAACTGTCATAATATATCTTTTAATTAAATCTGTTCTGACTGTCAACCCTCAAATAACTCCTCAAAACAAACTCGTTGTTGATAAAAAGACGAGTCTTAATTTTTCTGATTTTCATGGCAATATTTTCAGCTGCGTATTCTATTGGCAGCGCAAGTAATCTATCAGAAAAAGATTCTCAATCATTTGTTAAAGAGTTTCAACATACTGTAAAAGGGATTGATGCAATAGGAATTTTTACTCATAACACATCTGTTGCATTACCCATGTTCCTACCAGGTTTTGGAATAGCATGGGGTTCCTTTGCTGCATGGTCAACTGGACTGGCCTTCAGAGCTCTAGTATCCACCACACCGGCACTCGCAAAACTTCCACCTCTTGCTATAATATACCTCTCACCTTTTGGCATAATGGAGTTAATTGCATATTCCATTGGAATGTCAAGAAGCTTTCTTCTTATCAATACAATATTGAGGAGGGGACGTCTCATAGAGACACTACGCCCAACAGCAATCGAAATAGGAGTCGTGATTGTATTATTACTAGCAGCAGCATTCATTGAATATACAATGATCCAAGAATTTGGATCACCATTAGTTCATCCTAAAATGCACTAAACTCGTTTTTATTAACCCAAAACAGTCAAAATAATACCTAGTCTTAAAATCCATAACGATGATAGCTGATTACTAGACATGGAAAATGTTGCTGTAATTGGAAGGGGCTTGTAAAAAAATTAAAGGTGAAATTCTGTAGAAATATATACATTTTTGTAGAGATAGACAGCCCAAACATCATCATCCAGAATCAGCTCGACTCATACTTACAAAACTTTTCCAAATCTTGGAATTTGAGTAGCTGGACATGAAAAGAGTTAAGGTGAGAAGGAAATGAGAAAACAACTCATGGAACAGCAAATGAGTTAATGAATGAACTAGCTAAAAGAGATAATCAACCGGGAATTGCCTAATTGTTTGAAGAAATTAGACTCATCTATTAAATACGAGTTTTGACTTTAGCTAATCAAATGAAATCCAGCGTACTATCACTAATTGCAATTACAGGATTTCTAGTCATGCTGTGCCTTCCTTCTAATGCATATTCTGATTTTATATCTAATGACAAATATCTTATTGAAGCTACAGGGTTTGTAGCAGGGACACAAAGCATTTTTGATTCCACATTTGACATACAACTAACTGCAGGCACTCAAAGTGGGAGCAGCATACTTTCTACACTAGATAATGGTCTTGTTACAATTAATGGTGATAACTATCTTAACTCTGGTAACTGGACAACCACCCTGTTACGAGATGGAAAATTCTTACTTCTTAAAGGAAATGCCCAAGATCAGGATGGCAATATAATACAAATTAATCTCTTTGGTCGCCAGATACAAAGCAATCAAAATGGTGTAGTTTACAGCATTACTGGCAAGATAACAGGCTCAGAAACCTTCCACGTTATTTACAGTGCAAAAATAACTATTGCTGGGACATACACACCGCCCATAACTTCACCAACTTCACAAACAACATCACAACAGAATCAAACACAATCAAATATTGTAAGAATAAGTATAGTTGCTGGCGCATCCAACCCAACCAATCAGCTCTTCTTTAATCCCTCAGTTGTTAGTATATCTCCTGGCACCACTATAATCTGGACAAATAATGACAACGTACCTCATAGAATAATGAGTGGGGTGGCATCTGTCAATGGTGGTAATTCTTCAGCGCCAACATTTACTTCTGACGGAAAGATAGATAGTGGCATAATAGCTCCTGGAAAATCTTTTCAACACACCATAACCAGCTTTGATCTCAAAACCTATCTTAGTTATGCAGAAGCAAAATACCTGAATCTACCACCAGATCAAACTACTGGTGATATCACATTCTTTGATCCTAGTTATACTTGGATGATAGGAGTAATAAGTCCCACCTCTGTCTCGACTCTAGCACAAACAGTCCAAGTTAACATATTACCAGGAGCATCAACTGCCACAAATAATCAATACCTGTCCCCATCTTCTATACAAATTACACCCGGCTCTACAATTATTTGGGTAAATCAAGACTCTGTTGCACATAGGATCATGAGTGGTCAACAACAATCTATAACAACAGGTACTCGTGGGGCACCAGTCGTTGCAGCTCCGGTGTTTTCTTCTGATAGAATGATAGACACTGGCGTCATAGCTCCGGGGCAAAGTGTCAGGACCACAATAACCGGAACAGGCGTATTCTCTTTTTATGATCCTTCAAACACATGGCTAAATGGAAATATTCTCTCGATTTTACAAAAATCATCAACAATACCGCCAGTACAAGTAAGCATTCTACCTGACTCATCATTAGCTGGAGGATCTGCTTCTCTACACAATCAAAACTATGTTAATGGATATTATTCTCCGGATCAAATCCAAATTGTACCAGGTACTACAATAATTTGGACTAACAACGACTCTATTGCTCATTCAATATGGAGTGGCACTGCTACCCATAATACAGTTAATCCGTATATTCCAAATGGTATAATAAAGAGCGGTTCAATTGCTCCTGGCCAAAGCTTCCAAGTAATCATTAACAGTACTGGAATTACTAGATTCTATGATCCTTCATACACATGGATGAATGGTATCATTGTTTCAATTCCATCATCCACCCAGACTCATACCATAAATTCTGGAACATATATGGGTCCCACGCCAAGTCTTCACTAGAGGATAAAAGCGACCCTACTTGAAATTGATATATGATTCTAGTCTTGTCTGATCAAATACCATTACGGAAAGATCAGAGAACTGCTTTCCTTCCAAATCTTTCACCGTACCAACAAAACAAGTCTCTTTTTCGGTTGTGAGAAACTCAAAAACATATACCTTCATCCTCGAGGTATCAAATTCATGATTTTTCAAATAAACTGCAATCTCTGACTGCATAAAATGCTTAGATGGTTCCTTAGGCCATGGACGTGGCACTAGCACTACACTTAATCCATCTATTAGCGCTTTTTGGAGTTCAAGTTTCTTCTCTTCAATACTTGTTGATACATGCATAGTTATGACTCTACTTTTATCTAATGGTACTTTTGCCTTTGATGCAGCAACCTGCACTGAACTTATGCCCGGAATCACATGCACATCCCCAAAAATCTCAATTAACCTATCAACAACCTCTGATTCGGAAAAGTTTACATCTCCCGTAAATGGCACAACACAAGTCTTGTTTCCAAGTGATTTTGAAACCCTTTGGTATGTCTCTTCCTGATCTTGCATGGTAATCTCATATACTTTTTTATTTTTGGTTAGTTCTTCAATTGTCTTGAGTGTATACTTGTAACCAATTATAACATCAGAATTTGTCACAATTTCCTTTACTATCTCTGTAACATATTTTGGTGAACCAGGTCCCACTCCTACTGCAAAAACTTTTCCCATTATGGTATCTTTTGTAATGTTCAATATAATTCACAATTTGAGAATCGCAATTAGCTTTTATTTACCGATCCAAAATCTCTATCATTGAATATCAGAATAATCTTAATCTCTCTCCTTTTACTAGTTAGTTTTGTTCCAAATTCACTTGCAATATCCCAAAACTCCACGCTAGACTCTCAGGGAAACTATACAAATCCATCCCTTGGTATAACATTTCAGGCTCCGGAAGGCTGGACAGTACAGGAACCCAAAAAATCACAACCCAATGCGCCAGATATTGCTGTGATAGCTCCATATTCAAATGGACTTGCACTTACATCCTCGATTTCATTTATCGTTGAAAAGGCAAGCGGAACATCACTTGATGATTATGTCAAAAATAAAATCAATCAATTAGTCAGTGCTAACCAATCAAGTAACATAGTGCTTCTGTCAGAGCAAAACGGAACCGTAGGCGGTACTGCTGCCAAAATATTACTGTTTCAAGAAAATTTTATATCACAGAACAGCAACACCATGATAAAATTCAAACAGGCAGTCGTACTGGCAAATGATGAATTTTATACAATAACTTATGCAAGTGAGGCAAAAAACTTTGACAACGATCTACTAAGCTATGGCCAGTTATTAGACTCTATCAAATTTGTAAGCAATGACACATCTTCCTGGCTTGATTATCTTTCCATTGGCATAGTAACTGGCGCACTAATTGTGGGGCTGGTCATGATTAAAAGAAAAAGAAAACCATTATAAAAAAATCGGTAACCTGCAAACATCCTTTCCTAAAACCCCAAAAAATCCATTTTTTCATTGTAATGGATAAAGTGTGCGGTTAGATTTAGGCCAATAAATGGCTTGTGAAAAGGCTTCCGGCATTGTAATCATTCCGATCCTTTGTAAATGAGCGAAAGATAAAATACCGTATTGTAGAGAAGTAGAGCATGAAGAAGGAGTACATTGTAGTAAGGATTGAGGGATCCCCCGATGGAGCGCCGTATGTAGTTATATCACTATCTTCGTCCAAAGATTTCAAAGAACAAAACAGTACTCCAATGTCACCATTTGGATCTGGCGTCATGGGATTTACCAACATGGACGATATGATAAAAGGCCTCAATAAAATGATGGCAGGAGGAATGGGAGGTATGGGAGGTGGAATTACCTCTATTAAACTGGATATGCATGAATACAAGGAACTAAACCTCTCAGTAGGTGACAAGGTGTATCTAGAGATAACAAGAGCCGAGTCTCTTGGAATCTAGGAATAGGCACTAGTTTTTTATCGAGAAATCTCTACACGTAATATCTCGTATGCTCTTGCAGCGTCCTTTTCATGTAATACTAGGACAATATCATCTTGGCCAAAAAAGGCATTAACAAGTTCAATCCCACTGTCATGAAGGATCTCTGATACGTACGACACCACATCTGATTCATTTTCAGATTGAGGAATGTGAATGCTTATCTTTGCAAGTCCAGTTTGGGAAAAATTTTTGTGTGAAGAGAAGGACTCAAGCAATTCTCTTACACCACTAATGTCTTCAGTTAAGAACCTAAATGAGTCTGTAAATCTGAAAAATTCGTAATCTGGATCAACTCGAGTAAATCCATCCATTAACACCATCGCATCCTCCATCGCAAAATCTTGTGAGGAAAATTTGATATCCATTATTCCATCTGTAAGTGAGAGTCTGGCATTCTTTAGTACAGGCTCGCTTTGTACATCATCCTTTTTCTCAAAAGAGTCTGCATACCTCTTGACTGCCACCACAATTGTGTTAAGGTTTACAGGCCCGCCTATCTGAGCTTCCACCTCTTTTTGGATCTTTACGGCAAGTGCTGTATAGTTTACTAGGTCCATCTTGACACAATCGTAAATTGATCTATTTTTGGTGATTATCTCCCGAACTGTGTCTGGAACCGAAAGACTAGTACGCATACAAAAAGATTTACTACTGTCAACTATATTAGTTTATGTAATAATTGAACATATTATTCTAATAAACTTTATATAATGTCATAACTATTACATGCTATGAGGAATTATGACATGATAGAATCGGATGAATTCGACATTCTCTTCCAAAGAATGATGCGACCTTTTAAAGGCCTAGACGAGATGTGGGACGAATTGAAAGGCTCTGCTAATGCGCAGACATTTGGTCCATACTACTATGGTTACTCTGTAACAGTAGGACCTGATGGCAAACCTGTAATAAAAGAATATGGAAACGTTAGGCCAAGTCTTCTTCCAACCGAAGAGGCAAGGGAGCCTCTTGCAGATGTAATCGTAGATGACAAAGAGAAGGTTCTGAAAGTTGTGGCCGAGATGCCCGGAGTTGAAAAGAAGGACATTAAGATCGAAGTGGTCGGACGTACGATCCTAATCGATGCGAAACACGAAGAAAGAAAGTATCATACCAAAATACCCATCAAACACAAGGTAGATGAAAATTCTGTCAAGGCAACTTATGCCAACGGAATTCTCGAAGTAAAGTTCCAACTAAAGGAAGAGGAACGACTAAAGGGAAAAACTGTGGAGGTCGAATAAACTCCCTTTATTTTTTATGGTGATTAAATTATGAGTGAAATTACATTAAAAGTTGCGGAGGCATCTCAACGACATGTAGGCAAAGGCATTGCCGTAATTGATCCCAAAGTTGTTGAAGACAATAATTGGGAAACTGGTAATATCTTAGAACTAGTAGGAAATAGGAAAAGCCACACAAAGCTGTGGCCTGGTTCTGCTGAACAATATGGGACTGGAATAATAAAGATAGATGGAATTACAAGACAAAACATTGGCGCCGGAATAGGCGAGAAAATTTCTGTAAAAAGAGTTGATGCACAGAAAGCCAAACAAGTAACAGTATCTCCAATTGAAAAACTCAGTGCCGAAGGCTTGCAAGAATATATGCAGGCAAACTACATTGGTCACGTACTAACTATTGGCGATACTCTTATAGTAACCACACAACTTGGTGGGAAAACCCAGCTTGTGATAACAAGTACTATGCCATCTGGAAAACCCATTGTGATCACAGAGGAAACTGAATTCAAACTGGGATCAATGACTAAAGCCATTGATAACTCAGTACCTAGAATTACATATGATGACCTAGGAGGCCTCAAAAATGAGGTACAAAAGATACGTGAAATGGTAGAACTTCCTATGCGACATCCGGAACTATTTGAGAAGATTGGAGTTGAGGCGCCAAAGGGCGTCCTGCTTTATGGACCCCCAGGCACTGGAAAGACGCTGCTAGCAAAGGCGGTGGCAGGTGAGACCAACTCTCACTTTATCTCAATCAGCGGTCCTGAAATAATAGGTAAATTTTATGGTGAGAGCGAGGAAAGACTACGTGAACTATTCAAACAGGCAGAAGAAAACACGCCAAGCATAATTTTCATAGATGAAGTTGATTCGATTGCTCCAAAGCGAGAGGAAGTAACCGGAGAGGTAGAAAAAAGAGTGGTATCTCAGTTGTTGACATTAATGGACGGAATGAAATCGCGGGGAAAAGTTGTAGTAATTGCTGCCACCAACAGACCGGATTCGATTGATCCTGCGCTTAGAAGACCTGGAAGATTTGATCGTGAAATTGAGATAGGAATACCAGATGCAACTGGAAGAAAAGATATACTTGATATCCATACGCGAGGAATGCCACTTGAAGATAAAGTCAACTTGGAACAAATCGCAAGGGTGACACATGGATTTGTTGGAGCAGACCTTGAGATTCTTGCAAAAGAAGCCGCAATGAGGTCCTTGCGAAGAATATTACCTGATATTGATTTAGAGGAAGAAAAGATTCCTGCAGAAGTTTTACAAAAGATTGTGATTACTGAGAGCGATTTTAAAGATGCTCTAAAAGAAGTAAGGCCATCTGCACTAAGGGAAGTTCTAGTTCAAGTTCCTAATGTTACATGGGAGGATGTTGGCGGGCTGGAATCATTAAAGGATGAACTTTACGAGGCAGTAGAATGGCCTTTGAAACACAAAGAGGCATTTGAATACACGGATGTTAAAACACCAAAAGGCATTCTGCTTTATGGACCCCCAGGCACTGGAAAGACGCTCATTGCAAAGGCAGTAGCACATACCGCAGAATCTAATTTCATAAGCATCAAGGGACCCGAATTACTCTCAAAATGGGTTGGAGAATCAGAAAAAGGCATACGTGAAATCTTCAGAAAAGCGCGCCAGGCTGCTCCGTGCATAATATTTCTCGATGAGATGGATTCTCTAGCACCAAGCAGAAGCTCTGGCAGCTCAGACTCACATGTTACGGAAAGAATAGTCTCTCAGCTCTTGACAGAGATTGACGGTCTTGAAGAACTACACAATGTATTAGTGATTGGGGCTACTAACAGAGTAGACTTGATAGACAGTGCATTGCTAAGGCCCGGTAGATTCGACAGGATATTGGAAGTGCCGTTACCAGACTCAAAAGGACGTGAACACATCTTTAAGATACACACCAAAAACAAGCCGCTTGTAAATGATGTGGACATTGCAAAACTTGTAGAGCTGGCTGATGGGTTCAGCGGTGCAGAAATTGAGAGTGTATGCAACAGAGCAGCCATGAGCGCAATAAGGAGATACGTCAACAAAGGAGAAAAATCTGTCAAATCGATAAAGATAACTCAGGAAGACCTTGAAAATGCAATTGAAAAATTACGACCAGGAAAGGTTACGCCGCGACAAGCTGTTACATTATAGCTTATATGATTAATGGGGGTTATACCAATAACGACAAAAGAAGCAGTCCTTTATCAGAAACTACCTGATGATAAGGTAAGATGTACAGCATGCGCTAGGTATTGCGAAATTGGAAAAAACCAGATAGGTCTTTGCGGTATAAGAGCAAACAACAACGGCAGACTCGATCTTTTGGCATATGGCAAAGTAATAACTGGTCATGTTGATCCAATCGAGAAAAAACCTGTAATCCACTACAGACCGGGGTCTAGCATATTTTCTATTGCCACTACTGGCTGCAACTGGCTTTGTCAACCAAAAGGAACTAAAATCTTGTTGGCCGACGGTTCCAAGAAATCTATTGAAAGGATAACCCGTGGAGATAAGGTATGGTCATATAATGCTGAAGGTAATTTTGAAATAATTCCTAATGTTGTTACACATACTGGTTCAAGATTTGCAGAACTTTTGGAAGTGAGGTATGGAAGTAGAGGACACGGAAAGCTATACCTCACACGAGAGCATCCGGTATTTACAACCAATGGATGGAAAACCGCAGAAACATTGGAAACAGGTGATCAAATTCTCAAGGTTTGGTACCAAAATACCAAAGTTTGGAAGAGAAAAAGATTGAACTCAATTCAAGAATCTGAATTCTCATGTAAGAATTGTGATCAAGTAATTGTAGGTATTGATGAATGGAATCGACATCGGGGAATCTGTTACTTGAAGGAATATGAAATGTCAAAAGAAATGCGAACAAAGCATAGCGTTAGAATGAAAACTAATAATCCGATGTACGATCCTATTATAGCAAAAAAAGCGCATGAAACAAGCAGAGCTAGATTCATTGAAGATCCTTCTCATGGCTGGCACAAAAATGCCGACAGATTACAAAAATGGCTTCACAAACATCCATCAGAATCTCAAAAATTGCTCTATGATCTTCTTAATCGAATGAGCATAAAATATGAAAAAGAATATAGAATTAAATTAGAGAAATACACCGAAGACTCGAAAAGTTTCTACATAGCAGATGCTGCGATAATAGAAGCCAAAATCGATATTGAAATTGATGGATGGTGGCACTATAATTCTGAAAAAATTCAACAATCTGATAAAATTAGAAACAAGGTCTTGGCTGCAAATGGATGGAAAACCATACGGATTTCTGACAGACAAATATCCAGTCATCCTGATGAAGTTGAGACTCTTATTCTAGAATATGTTTCACCTTTAGTAAGAAAAAACAAAAGAACTTGGATGGACGTTAAACAAGTAAAATCCACAGGCAAGACCACCCAAGTATTTAGTTTTGAATGTATTCCAAACCATAATTATGTAGGAGATGACATATTGTTGCACAATTGCAAATATTGCCAGAACTATGATATCAGCCAGCGAAGAAAGATCGAGGGATCTGATATGACCCCAGAAGAGGTAGTAAGTTCAGCCATAAGATCAGGCTCTCAAGGAATTGCTTACACATACAATCAACCATCCATATTCATCGAGTTTGCAAGAGATTGCGGAGTTATTGCAAGAAAAAACGGACTATTCAACATCTTTGTATCAAATGGATACGACACCCCAGAAACTGTAAAGATGATGGATGAGTTCCTTGATTGTATAACGATAGACTTTAAGGGAAACGCAGAACCGCAATTTACACGGAGATACATTGGAGTTCCAGATCCACAACCCATCTTTGATACTCTCAAGGAAATAAGAGACAAGACCAAGATTCATGTGGAGATAACTGACTTGGTGGTTCCTCAAGTAGGTGATAACTTGGAACATGCAACTAAACTTTGCAAGTTTGTATATGATGAATTTGGACCTAACATGCCAATTCACTTTCTAAGATTTCATCCAGATTACAAAATGATGGAATTTGAATCGACGCCAATTAAAACACTTGAAAAACACTATGAAATAGCTAGAAAAGAGGGTCTCAACTACGCCTATCTAGGAAACGTTCCGGGACATCCTCTTGAACATACATACTGCCCAGAATGCAAAAAAATTGTGGTAAAAAGATATGGATTTGATATTCAAGGGTGGTATCTTGACGATAACAATAACTGTAAATTCTGTGGTAACAAAATACCAATAGAAGGAAAGCTAGCAGAAAACTACAGGCAAAACAGACTTCAATTTGTATTCTAGATTGCTACCGACCTAACAGGAGATCCTGTGGCATCCTTTAACTTGAGGGGCAACACTATCAACATAAAGTCAGTTCTTTGAATTTTGTCAAGATTGCAGAGATTTTCTAAAATCAAGATTCCACTTTTCAATAGTACATGGTACTTTGCCGCACTTGCTGAAAGCCCTGGGTTTTTGGTGAAATAATCTTTTCTTGCCAGATTTCTTGACCAGCCTGTACTAAAGACTACGGCTGAATTAGGGTGGTATCTTGCCATTTTTTGCTTCAAAACTGACTATATCACTTCTAGTGATTGGCATGTCGGGACCCTTTCTTATATTGCACAAAATAGCACCAGTGATCAATCTGTTGAGAGGAATTCTGTCTATCTTGATTCCATTTTCTATGAAATGATACGGTGCATCAAGGTGGGTTCCAGAGTGTGAGCTTAAAAAAATCAGCTCAAGATTATATCCGTCAGATTTTTTGTCTGCCCACAAAATGAATTGGGGACGAGGAGAACCTGGAAAACTTGGAAGCTTGTTTGAAATCTCAAGTGTAAGGTCAATTGGATCCACAATGTTAAGTTGGAATCGGTGATAAATCAATTTTGATGTTCATAACCAAAAGTTAAATATTGTGAATAGGGAATTATCTCATGCCCACTACTTACATACTGATAAACTCTGATCTAGGCTCGGATGTCGAGATAATTCAGAAAATCAAGGAAATACTGAACAAAGAAAGCGGTATAAAATATGAAGTTCAGGGAGTCTATGGCGTTTATGATATTATAATCAAGATCACAGCTGATTCAATGGATCATTTGAGGGATATCATTACCAACAACATAAGAAAGATAGACAAAGTCTACTCCACCCTGACAATGATGGTAATAGAAGAGCAAGAAAAGTAGCTAATTTCTTCTTAATGCATCGATTACTTGTAAAATCTCTGATTCCGTGTTAAAAAAGTGTGGCGAAGCCCTAATTATTTTCTTGGAAAATATCTCTCGCACGGCAAGTATCATGTTTTCCTTTTCCAGTCTTTTGACTATTAACTCGGAATTCTGGTCTTTAATGGCAAACGAAACTATGCTTGTTCTTTTTCTATCTTCATGGGGACCAAACAAGATCACATCATGCATCTTTGATAATTCTTCGCGCATCAAGTTTGCAAGTTTAATATTTTGATTCCTTATCTTTTCAATTCCTGTCTTGAGAAGAAAATTTACCGACGCCTCAAGCCCAGCAGCTCCTACCCAGTTACGGAATCCAGCCTGAAACCTTGCAGGCATTTCTTTGTAAATTATTTTGTTATCGTGAAAAATTGCAGATTCACCACCTATCTGTAATGGTTCTATCAATTCACATGATTCTTTTTTACAGAAGAATATTCCCATACCCATTGGACCACATAGCCACTTTGAACCGTTAAAGGACATAAAATCACATTTTATCTTGTTTACATCAACATCGTTGATGCATCCAACTGTCTGCGCAGCGTCAATAAAATAAGGTATGCTCTTCTGTGCAAGATAATCGCCTATCTCCTCTACTGGAAGAATTGCTCCAGTGTTAAACAGGGCATGGCTTAGAACAACAAGTTGGGTATTTTCATCAATCATCTTTTTTAACGAATCAAACTGGAAATATCCGGTTTCATCAATAGCTATCTCTCTTAACCCTATTTTCTGACCCGTCCTTACCCAAGGATAATAATTTGCAGGATGTTCATGACTTGAACCACGTGTTATGATATTAGAGGCTGACCTAAATTTCATACCACCAGCTACAAAGTTTATTCCGTCAGTTACGCTTTGTGTTAAGATCACTTCTTCCTGTTTACACTTGATTAATTGGGAAATTGCTTTACGTAGATTGCCAAGTCGCTCTTTCACGTAATTATCTGATAACTCAGAATCAGGACCATACTCGTTATACTTTATCAGAAAATCATTCATTGCCTGTATGCTTGTATTTGGCATTCTAGCCGTAGATGCGTTATTCAGGTAGATTCTTTCCATATGGGGAAATTCTTGTGAAAAATTGGAATTCAAGTTCATTATTATATTACAATTTTGTATCTACTGTGTTGTTTAAAAATCATGATGATGAATCTAAGAATTTAATTCCAAAATTAGAAGACATTCTTTCACAAGTACAGATTAACTCTATTTTGTATTCTGATCCTTTTGTAAAAGCAGGTTTTATATCAAAACTTGTTGGTGAGGTAAAAACTAACGTACTGTACTTGGATCTTGATTTGTTATATAGTGGGTATGTTGCATCATGCACTATTCCTTCACAAGACAATCTCACTTTGTATCAGCCTTCTAAAGATACAATTTGTGACATACTGATAGAAATACTGGTCAAGGCAAGTACATCCCAAGTACTGGTTGTAATAGATTCAATCAATGGTCTTTTCAACATGCTACATCACAAAAAAGATGTTGGAAAGGTGGTAGCTTCAATCATTGTGTTGCTTGCAAGCATTACTCGCACCACCAAGTCCTATATTGTCATATCGAGCATGGCAAGATACAAGAAAGATGAGGGTTGGGTTTTGTCACCAACCGGAAAACGATTCATTGAGACAAAAAATAGCAAGAAAATCCTGCTTGAACAAGTAAAAGAAGGAATTATTGTGAATCTCTTAGGTGATTCAAGTAAGCTACTGCTTCCAGCAAGCTCTATTCTGATCTAGTCCAGCCTCTTAATTATGTGATATCCAAACTGAGTTTTTACAATATCTGAAATCTGTCCCTTTTCTAAGGCAAATGCAGCTTTTTCAAATTCCTTTACCATGGAACCTCTCCCAAAAAGGCCCAGATCCCCACCTCTTTTCTTTGAAACATCGATTGAATATTGTTGGGCAAGATTTACAAAACTTTCCCCCTTTGATAATTTCGTTTTGATCTCTTGGGCAACACTCAATTTTTCTACCAATATATGTGAACAATGAATTTTGCTTACCATATTACAGATTGTGTTGACAAATTATAAAAAAACGTCGGTCCAAAAATAGGTCCTTATTCTAATTTTTTAGAATAAGCCGATCGAATGCTAACACCGTTATAAAATTTCTAAACGCCGTTATAACATTGATTTTTTCAGCAAGTTATATTAAGATCTATTTGCGAAATACATCCATGCCAGTTGGAATTATTCCAGATATCGGCGAACAAATGTGCATAGGATGTGCACTCTGCGTAGAGATTTGTACATCACTAGGCCCAGACGTATTAAGAGTAAAACCAGTAGAAGGCTGGAAGAGAGGTAAAGCATTTGTATTTTATCCAGAGAGATGCATCTCAGACGGTGCATGCATCGGCGTTTGCCCAACAAAGGCAATCTTCTGGATGAGACCAATGGACTTTACTCCAGGACAACCAGTACCACTGTACAGAAACTCTGTATTCGTCAAAGGTTGGACTGAACTAGCCGAATAGGTTCAACATTAACTCCTTTTTATTATTCTTACCCTAACCTTCGGTTTCTAAATATATGGAATGTAATAATTCTCTAGCAATGAGCAAACCCGGTAATCTCTGGAGAAAGATGCACGGTAAAATTACAAGGAAACCTACTAACTTTAGTTGGCTGCTAAACAACAAACTTGCAGGCAGTGGAATGCCAACTACACATTCAGAAATTGACTGGGTAGTAAAGCAGGGAGTCAAGTCAATAGTTACAATGACGGAGGAGTCTTTGCCGGATTCGTGGGTAAAGGATGTAAAGTATCTGCATGTACCAACAGAAGATTTTTCTGCTCCTGATATGGAACAGATTGATCAAGCAGTAAAATTCATTCATGAAAGAATCCAAGATAATGAGCCCGTCATGGTTCACTGCGCAGCTGGAATAGGAAGAACTGGCACCATTCTTGCATGTTATCTTGTAAAGTATCACGAATCATCTGCAAGGGATGCCATAGAAAAAGTGCGAAAAGAAAGACCCGGTTCGATACAATCCGAATCTCAGGAATTAGCAATTAGCTTGTATTACAAGCATATTCACAACTAAGTTCTATTATGTCTTTAATAGTTGAGATAACTCAGCTTCCATCCAAGTTATTTTGTAATAACTGTGTCTATGTCATATCTCATGGGTCATCAACATCAAATAATGTTACTAGTTTAAAAAAAGATATTTGCAGATTATCTCAACAGCGAGGAGGTAACAGGACCTACTCTGGTATTGATGTAGTTACCATCTTTCCATTTTCAAGTTTGATGAAGAGGAATCTGTTGTCTTTGAAGATCAAGGTTATCTCGTTATCTCTTTCAGACTTGTCTTCAACTTCAAGCAATTCCTGTCCTCTAATACCATCGAATTTTGTCATGACGTTACTCTAGTAATTCCATTTATATCCTATTTGATAATTTCAACTTCTATTTCTTTAGAGTTAGTCTTGGCATCAAATTCTTCAGTATAGTCATGCTTGAACCAAGATACATAAACCTCCGCACTAACCTTGTGTTTTCCTGGACCAAGCTCAGATGCCTTAATATCTATTTTTTCGTCAAAATCAAGTAATAGTTGTTGTGCTTCCACTTGGTTCATTGGAATATGTGGTTCAAAGTTCTTGGATATCTGCACCCAGACCTTTTTTTCTGCCATCTGGGTAAGCTTTGGATTTCGTGTCCAGAAAAGGGCGGCCTTCTTGTACGTATCTAATGGTGTGCCTATCTCGCGTTTTCTTAATCCGCCGGAATAGAGTTTAACGCCATATTTGAGCTTGAATACATTATCATGTTTGTTGTATGCCCGTTCCCAGTTTTTTTCATTGAATGCTTCACGAAGTCCTCCAGTCACAGAGAATTTCACATTTATTGATATGTTATCATTTATGCCGAATTTATCAGCAGATTTTTCTAACAATACCTTATCTATTGTATTTTTTTCGTTTGTCAACTCTTCGTAATGATTTATATCCTCAATAAGTATTTTTTTGACTTACATGGATGTCCAGGTTAAAAAGTCTTCTACAAAAGAAGTTCTTCTAGATATAAGAAAATCTGACATTAGTACACTGTATATCGTTCAACATGAATTACTCAAGGATCCCACAGTGGAATTTGCTGGTGTAGTGCTAAAGCACCCACTAACCAAGGAATATGCAATGCGCGTAAACACATCCAAAGGCAACCCAATCAAGGAAATCGAAAAAGCCATCAAGGCTGCAATAAGCTACTCTGATGAGCTAAAAAAGGCAATTAATTCAAAAATTAAAGGTGCGTAGATGAAATTTTGTCCCAAGTGTAATGCTAGGTTGAAGCTAGCTGACTCAGAATCTGAATTTGTATGTCCTAAATGTAATTATAGCGAGAGAGGTACCAAGGCAACAAAACAGGCAAAGATGGAGGACCGTTCTACAATCAATATACTTGATGAAAAAGAGAAAAAAGAGACATTACCTGTTATAAAAATTGAATGCATAAAATGTGGTAACAACGAAGCTGTATGGTGGATGCTTCAGACCAGAAGCGCAGATGAGCCTACGACCCAATTCTACCGTTGTGTAAGTTGCAGTTACACTTGGCGAAATTACGCATAACCTTTAACTTGAACGTACTAGACATGTGAATAAGTTTGGTATTTTCTGCAAAGACCGGAGGTTCTGATGAATGGAAAGCAGTAATATCCGCTATTTCCACCTTGGTAGAAGAAGCAACCTTTGAGGCCACAGGTGAAGGAATTGCTTTCCGAGGAATGGATCCTTCTCATGTTGCATTGATTGATATTGCGTGGCCTAATTCTGCATTTGAAAAATATATTTGTGATGAAGATGTAAAGTTTGGTGTAAGAATTGACGAGTTTGCCAAGTTAATCAAGAGGGCTGATAAAAAAGATAACATAGAGATCAGCATTTCAGAGGAAAAATTACTGCTTGTTACTATTGGCAAAAATAAGAAATACAAAATGAGACTGATAGAAAGTTCTGCAACAGATACCCCTTTGCCAAAAATTACCTATAATGCAAAGGTTGTTGTAACTGCTACCGAATTTGATAAAATTCTAGGTGACATTCAGGTGGTTTCAGAATATCTTTCAATTACCGCCAGCTCTAACAAAGCAGAATTTTCTGGCAGGGGTGACTCAGGTGAGGCAGTGATTACACTAGAGAAGGGAATACCCGAGATGCCAGAAATTGAAGTCAAAGAAGACAGTACGGCAACTTATAGTCTTGACTATCTTAACAGCATTGTAAAGGCGGTAGGATCTGTAGCTGGTACAGTTGTATGTGAATACTCTACCAAAATGCCACTACGACTAGAGTTTAAGGTTGCAAATGTAGGTAGAATTCATTTCTATTTGGCTCCAAGAGTTGAAAGTTAAAAGAATTCTGTTACTTATCGGGGTTACCAACAAGCAAACTCGGTGCAATCTGCTCCATATCTTTGAACTACTTCATTGCTTCACCTTGCACTGCGTCAGGGACAAACTGCATCCCTCTAGCCAGTATGTTTCTGGCTGCATTGATATCACGATCAATGTGTAAACCACATCTATGACAAGTCACCATTCGGTTCTCTTCGAGGACTTTTGCCTCATATATCGAACACTTTGAGCTTGTTCCTTTCGGATTTACATAAATTACTGAAAAGCCGCTATGCCACTGAGATTTGTAATCACCCATCTTTTGCAGCTTGAATCTAGTCCATGAGTTTAGCCTAAATCTGAATCTCTTTCCCTGACCATTTCCCTTCCTATATAATTTTCTTATTCCTGTGAGATTCTTCATAAAGATCTGTTTACCTGTTGATGCAAGTCTTTTTGACTCTTGGTGCAGAAAGGTATTTTCTCTGTTTTTTTGATTCCTGCCATACTTTTGTTTTAGTTTTTGTTGTATTCTTGCATCATCTCTTGTAAAATGCGATAGTACTTCCCTATACTTCATCTTCATCGATACAATTCTTGACATGTCAATAACAGTAATTTTTCCTGTATTATCAACACAGGTTGCATTCTCTAGATTCATATCTATTCCAATATATCCAGTTGGTTTCCTTGTCTCAATCTCCTTTGAAAAAGATATAGAAAGTGTATCAGGTGTAAGGGATAGCATTGCCAAATTTCAGGTTAGGCTCTGAGAGAACTTTTGATGTATAATGATTAAATGGTATTACTACAGATTCTCGTGGTCTCGTTGGAATCTATATGTGGTTATAAAATATCTTGTAGATATAGGAATCAATAATAAGAAAAACTTTCCAAACATATGGTTGTTTTGCAGATGGACTTGAGTACCTTTCTATATGCCTTGAGTAACGCGTGGGCCTTGAATACAGCCATATTGATGTAACTTGTGTGGAATCCATTCTTGAATCTTGGATATAGCTTATTTCGGAGTGTAAGTTTTGATGTAATGTTTTTTTCTAATCCCACTCTTATTGCCTCGTTTACCATGGATCTGAATTCTTCCATCAATTTGCTCAGATCCGTGCAATGATGGCTCTGTTTTACTGATTTTACTGCAAGCAACCTACAAAATTATGTCATCCACTATAAAAATATCCGGTTATAGTCATATCATCGAAGTCAACTTGTTAACAAACCACTAGATTGGCAGAAACGAGATTAAGTTCCCAATCTGAACTCTTCAAAGTACACTTTGCCGTTATCTATTGTCTTCCTGATGTCAATTGGTTCTGCCAAAAACCTGCAATCTCTTGGTTGATGACCAAAAAGTAATTAGTCTAAAAGATCGCTAAAAGCATTTTAAGGATATTATTCACAGGTATACAGGTTTGAAGCTAGTCCTAAAGTTTGGTGGAACGTCAATTGCTTCTGCAACAAACATTCGAAATGTGGCTGAATTAATAAAGTCACTCTCAAAGGAACATCAAATAGTTCCAGTCTTTTCAGCAATGAGCGGAATTACAGACGACCTGATTAGAATAACAAATCATGTTAAAAACAGGAATAAGGAAGATGCCAATTCTTTGGTAAAAAAAATCATCAGGACTCACATGGATATTTCTAATCAATGTGTGAAAAACCCAAAAATCCGAAAGGATCTAGTGAATAAAATGAGATCTGATCTTGATGAGCTTGAGGAACTACTACATGGCATGTTACTTCTTGGGGAAGTAACTCCAAGATCTTCTGACTATTTGGTTTCCTTTGGAGAAAGATTATCAATTAATCTGGTTGCTTTTGCATTAAATGACATATCTGTTAAGGCAGTACCCTTGACAGGAAAAGACGCTGGAATTGTCACTGATTCAAATTTTGGTGAGGCAAAACCATTAATGGATACCACAAGACTACACATATCTAATAAAATTGAAAGTCTTTCCCAGAAAAAGGTGATACCAGTAATAGGAGGTTTTGCCGGTGCGGATCAGCATGGTAACATAACTACATTTGGTAGGGGAGGATCTGACTATACTGCTACAATAATTGCATCTAGCATAAAGGCTGATGAAGTATGGTTAATGAGCGACGTGGATGGACTGATGACAACAGATCCAAAGATTGTTAAGAACGCCAAACTCATCAAAGAAGTGTCATATGCTGAAGCCATGGAAATGGCTCTATTTGGAGCAAAACAAATTCATCCAAGAGCTCTTGAACCCCTAGTTACAAAAAAAATTATACTAAGAATTCGAAATACATTTAACATCAAAAACCTCGGTACGCTTGTAACAGCAGACCCACAAGCTGACACCCAGAAAACAGTAAAGTGTGTAAGCGCAATAAGACATACGGGATTGATTGATGTAAGGGGAGGAAGCATGGTAGGCACCCCTGGTACTGCGGCCACGATATTTTCTACTCTTGCAAAAGTTGGAGTTAATGTAATGATGATCTCTCAGAGTCCATCAGAGTCAAGCATATCAATTATTGTAAAAAAGAATGATATGGACAAGGCTGTCAATGCACTTGAAATGAATCTGCTTGGCAAAATAATTAAAAAAGTAGATGTTACTGTAGATGTCTCAATTATAGCACTAATTGGATCCGGAATGAGAGGAATAGTTGGTGTTGCATCCAAGGTATTCACTGCAGTAGCAAAGAGGGGCGTAAACGTAATAATGATTGCACAAGGTTCATCCGAACTCAATATTGCCTTTGTTGTCAAGGATTCTGACTGCAATGCAGCAGTACAAGCGCTACACGATGAATTTGATCTGGCAAAAACTAACTAGACCTATTTTACTAAAAGCATATTTATGCTAATCAGGCATTCATAGGATTGTGAATAGATTACTTGTTGCAGGAATTATTGCAGTTGTTGTAGGCGTCATATTTTCGATTCCTTTGTTATCTGATAATTTAGCCTCTGCGGGAACTGTTAAAAAAATACAATTTACTCAAACCTTAACATCATCCCAAGACCCTGGATTGGGACACAGTGACGAACAGCTTGCAATGATATTGTTGCCAAATAATGGTACTCTCTACGATGGTACGTTAACATATACTGCAAGTGAACCAGTTCAGATTGTAATTTTTCATCAAATTGATAAAAGTAATTCAAAAGGTCAGCCAGTGTGGACTGTTGATAATAACACAATTTATGCCGAAACTATAATTAATTCAGATTCAAATGGTGGAACTCTTGATTTTGCAGGATCTGCAATTGGACTTCATTCTACAAACTCATCTCAATTTACAGCAACAATAAGTGTTGATGGGTGGATAAGGGGTATAACACCAGAGTTTCTCCAAAATAATACTCGGATTATTTCTGAAAACAATTTAAAATTATCCAGAGCAGAGATTCCTGTAAATATACCTCTACACAAGGGATTCTATAATGGAAAACCAGTTTACTATATCATAACTGATTCAAGCAATAGTATGGAAGCTAGTCAAATATCAGCTAAACAAAACTGGAAGGTACAACAATCTCCTCTTTTGGCTTACGCACCGCAAAAGTTGCTCACCAAGATGTATGTATTTACAAATGGAATAAGTGGTAATGGAACCCAAGGATATCAAGATGAGGTGTTTTCAGATACGCCATCAGACGATAGCTATACGCCATTAAGTTTGGTAGTACAAGTCACATGGAATCCAGGAAGAACCCCGCAAGTTCTAAACTCTACAAAAGATATTCTTGACGCAAATACAACAGGTACGCTTACACTAACTACCACCGATAATGTAGTCAATACACCACAAATAGTTTGGCCAGGTGGTCAAATGACTGCCAGAAATAACACCGAATCGTCTGAACCATCCTATGTTGGAGGCCAAGTGCTCAATATAGATACAGCAAGTAAGTTTGTTACCTTTATAGCTCATCGAGGATGGGGTCCAGATGGGAAAACAATTTATTACATAATTACAAGCGGCACACCTGAAGGCCCTGCAAAAATGATGGGATTGATGAATACTCCCGCATTATCATCACTCACGTATGCTACCCGGGATCTTTACACTTTTGCTAATGGTATCAAAAGTAATGGAGTGTTTGGTTTTCAGGAAGGAATTTCTGGCACACAACTTGGTGATACCAAATATTCTCCCATCTGTAAAATATTAATAGTAACATGGAAAGATCCCCAAAATGCTACATTGTTAGAAAACACAAACGACATTAACTTTGAAGAATCCAAAGGGACAGTCACTGTACAACCCGCACTAGTGTTCAATAATAATTACATAACTGATTGCCCTATTATTGAGATTCCAAAAAGTGGCTCATGAAAAGGGAGATAACAGTGCCAAAAGGGATAAATTTACTCTAAAAATTTCTTATTGTTGATGACTGGTAAATTATACATTGTAGGCGTAGGACCAGGTCATCATGATCACATGACGTTTCGAGCCAAACAGGTAATTGAAGAAAGTAATACAATTGTAGGATACGAAACATACGTAAATTTGGTAGAAGATCTCATTGAAGGGAAGGAAGTTCATAGATATGCTATGACACAGGAAGTTGAACGTGCCCATCAATGCATCGAACTTGCAAAGGAAGGCAAAATTGTTTCTCTGGTCTCAAGCGGGGATCCAGGAATTTACGGTATGGCTGGCTTGATTTACGAAGTTCTCGCTGAAGAAGGCTGGGACAGAAAGACTGGTCTGTACGTTGAGATCGTTCCAGGAGTTTCATCTCTTAATTCATGCGCAGCATTAGTGGGCTCTCCACTTATGACTGATTTTGCGGTAGTTAGTATGAGTGACTTGCTTGTACCATGGGAGATTATAATGAAAAGGGTTGAAGCAGCAGCACAAGGAGATTTTGTAATTGTGATATATAATCCTGCAAGCAAGAAAAGGATTCACCAACTACAAGATACAAGAAAAATCTTGTTAAAATACAGAACACCAAACACTCCAGTAGCAATAGTCAAGGGGGCATATAGGGAATCACAAGAGGTTGTTCTAACTGATCTGGAAAACATGGAAAATCATAAAGATAAACTAGGAATGATTACTACTGTGATAATAGGTAACTCTTCTACGTTCCGATACAAAGACATGATGGTTAATCCTCGTGGATATACATCAAAATACAATATAGTAGAACCCACGATAAGCTGAAACTAAAATGAGATCAATCCAGGTAGGTCTTACCTTACCACAGGGATGGCTAGATGAATTCCCTACAAAGAACTCTCATGAACAGTTCCTCTTTGCCAAAAATGTTGCATTAAAAGCTGAAAATCTTGGTTATGCTGCAGGATATGTTTATGATCATTTCATTCCGTATTATGGAAACAATCGCAATGGGCCATTTTTTGAAGCCTATACTCTGCTTTCCGCTATTGCATCAGCTACGTCAAAATTGAGAATTGGTCAAGTGGTGACGTGTAATTCTTACAGACATCCATCTCTTCTGGCCAAAATAACGTCTACCATGGATGTAATTAGTAACGGCAGGCTTGAGTTTGGCATAGGTGCAGGGTGGTTTGAATATGAGTATAATTCCTATGGTTACAAGTTTTATAATGCCATAGCAAGAATAGAGCAGCTTGATGAATCACTAACAATCATCAAAAAAATGTGGCAACACGAGAGATCAAGTTTTAAAGGTAAATACTATTCTATTAAGAACGCAATTTGTAATCCAAAACCAATGCAGGATCCTCATCCTCCTGTAATGGTAGGCGGTGCCGGAAGCAAACTAATGGAGGTTGTGGCAAGACATGCCACTAGATATAATCATCCATTTGGCACTCCAGAAATATTAAAGGAAAAGATCGATCTACTAAAGGCAAAATGCAGTTTAATAAAGAGAGACTACAAAGAAATCGAAAACTCTGTTCTTTTACGGGTACTTGTCGGTAGGGACAATGATGACGTAAAGACAATTATTTCAGGACTAAAGAAGAAAAATGAGTCAATAGCAGATTTTCTCATTCGCTCCAAGGACAGTATTGCTCTAGGCACGCCAGAAGAGGTAGCTGAATACCTCAAACGCTATCAACAAATTGGCATTAATTACTTTATAGTCAATTTTGTGGGCCTGACAAAATCACTTGACATGCTTTCAACGTTTTCTAAAAGAGTTATTCCACTTCTCAAGTAGTAGATTTGATTGACTCGTAGAGCTCTGGCGACAAAACCATCTTCTCTCCTATTGGCCTGACTATATCAAATACATATTTTCCTGCACTAGTCTTCAAGTCGGAAGGATGTATCTTTTTTTCTGAAAAATCCTTTTCTAGCTGTTGATAACTAGTGTAGTTCACATTACCACCAAATCTCTCTGGTCTTTCTATAGTAATATCTTTGAATTGATGGAATATGACATACCTAAAAATTTCAAGGATGGGGTTTTTCTCAACGATTCCTTCAGGACACCAAGCTTTTTTAAATTTAGATCTAATTTCCTCCTCTGAATCATGAATAAATATTCCTGATGATGACTTTGATTTGCTCATTTTACTTGAGATTAATTGTAAATCCGAATCAGTTCCAGTCTCTGGTTCACCTAGACCTGCAAGTATGTGGTGGTGAACTGCTACCGGTACTTTCCACCTCATCTTTGGGAAGATTTCTCGTACCAACATGTGTATTTTCCTTTGATCCATTCCTGCATGTACTATGTCCAGATCCATTGAATGGATATCTACAGCTTGCATGGGTGGATAGAAAAGCTGGCCCAGCTCAATCTTGTCTTTGTCTGTACTTCTTCCCATTATTGTAAGTGAACGCATAGTTCTGTCAAGCGACATAGTTTTTGCAAATTTGACCAAATCCATCCAATAATCCTTTCTTGACTCGTAAAGCTCTGAACCTACAATAATTTCTACACCTGGACAGAATAGTTTGAAAGCATCAGCATAGTATTTAGAGACCATTCTGATTTTGTCCCAATCTCCTCCCAACTTGTTATTTATGTAAGTATGCCAGTCTGCCAAAAATACGGTACACTTTACTCCTGCTTTGATAAAGTCATTTATCTTGAACCCTGTTAGTATCAGGCTTCCAAGGTGTAAAAAGCCAGAAATTTCTAATCCAATGTAATGTTTGGGATGTGCATTTGTTTTAAACAGATTTACCAGTTCTTCTTGTGTAACTACTTCTTCAGTAGGATCCCTTGCAACAAGGTCAATTTTTTCTGTAATATCCATTGCAAATCAAATCTTCCTTTGTGACCCTATAAAGTTACGCGTCAAGATCATCTAATTTCTTTCTTGGTCTTGTGCTAAGATATAGTGCATGTGAACTTATGATGACAGCAGCAAGAAACATCTTTGTTGCAAAGTTCAGATTCCACGGTCTGCTAGGATCAGGATAAGCTATTGTTAAAGAGTCTATATCCGGTACCTTTCCATTTATAATTCCAGCTGTAATTTGTGCATTAAGAACAACAAAGTTGTAAATTACTTCGTATAAGCATATTGCTGCTAGCCCTGCTAACATCAATTGTACTAATGAAAGTTGCCAAGAAGGAACACTCACGGTCCTCTTCCACCCAATTCTTGTCACACAGTACCAACCAATTATTGAAGAAAAGAATAACCACGAGGTTAGCTTGGCAAAATGAGTAGCAGGGAACTCAGTTTTTTCTAATATCTCACCCATCACGTATGTTCCATTTTTTTGCCATTCTTCGGTCATCTCATAAATTCCATAGAAAGTTATGGATAGCATGATGAATCCACATACGTAGAAAATGTACAGAAATACTCTGTACCCTGCCTGATCCTTCTCCAAACCAACCTTCATTAAACTACGATTGATCCAACCTGAAATATAAGAATTGGTTTTAATTCTATTCGGAAGTTTAATTATAGTATAAAGTTTGTTGGTACATATAATTGAAAATTTCCATAAACGTTCCGGTAATAGAAAAGGAAGAAATCAATGAAGTACGAGATGTCTTACTAGAAAAATCGTTAACAACTGCTGCATATTCTGGAGGCAAGAGAGTTCAGGAATTTGAAAAACTATTGTCATCATACACTGGATCAAGATATACAGTAGCAGTAAATTCAGGAACTGCGGCGCTGCAAGCAGCTCTTTATGCACTTGGCATAAAAAGTGGAGACGAAGTTTTGCTCCCGTCATTTACTTTTGTAGCCACCGCAAACTCTGTCATGTCAGTTGGGGCAAAACCAGTGTTTGTTGACGTGACTCCAGATAATTATACAATGGACCCTACTGACCTGAAGAAAAAGATTACAAAAAAATCAAAGGCGATAATGCCCGTCCATCTATACGGAAATTTTTCGTACATGGATGAGATTTCTGAGATAGCAAACAGACATAATATCAATGTAGTTGAAGATGCTGCACAGTCATTAGGAACGACATACAAGAACAAACAATCTGGAACATTCTCACAACTAGGATGCTTTAGCATGTACGCTGCAAAGGTAATGACATCGGGAGAAGGTGGTGCAGTTGTTACAAATGACAAGACGATCTTTGAAAAATTACTTAAAATAAGAAATCATGGGATGTTGCATGGATATGATACTAGAATTTTAGGGTTAAATCTCAGGCTTCCAGAAATATCTGCTGCCATAGCTAAGATCCAAATGAAAAAGCTTCCAAAGTTTCTCAAAAAAAGAGAGAAGAATGCAAAAATTCTAACAGAGCTTTTGGATGACATAAATTTCATCTTGCCGACAGAAAGAGCCGGTGTCAAAGTAAATTGGTATCTTTATACCGTTTCTACAAAGAATCGCGACAAGCTGTTAAAACAACTAAACGAAAAAGAAATTGGTGCAACTGCTTATTACTCAATTCCTGTACACAAAACTCCATTTTACAAAAGTAAAACAAAATTACCAATGACTGAGTGGGCGGCTTCAACCGTTCTTAGCTTACCAGTACATCCTCTTGTTACAGAAAATGATCTTCATTACATTTCAAAAACCATTCATCAATTGATTGAAAAATGAATCCAATAATAGAGACGGCAGGAGAATTATGCAAAATACTGTTTCCAATTGAAGATAGGGTTTACTTTGGTAATTCCGAATCTAATGTAGCAGTATGCACTTTATCTAGCATGAAACTGCTAAGCGAAATTGTGAACTCTTCACTTATGACCAAAGTTAATATCGCTGGAAGATTACTTTCAGAAAATAAAGGAATTGATTTACTTGTTAGACATGTAATATCGAATAGAAAAATTTGTATTATTGTGTTGTGTGGTAAAGATACAGTAGGACACAGGCCAGGGCATTCGTTACTTTGTTTATATCAAAATGGAATAGACTGGGATGGAAAAATAATCGGTTCTCAAAGTCCAGATCCTGTTTTATCACTAACAAGTGGAGAAGTACTACGATTTCAAAATCAAGTAAGAATTATTGATAAGATGGGAGAAGTCGGAATCTTAAATCTCAGGCCAATAATTAGCAGCAAAAACTAATTCAATAACCATCAAGCTGTCTTTGTTTATTGACTTGGTGTTTCTTTTGATATTCCTCTAGTATGTCTTCAGGAGTCATGTTCAATTCCAATGACGCCTGAACCAAAAAATGCCAGATGTCTATAAGCTCCTCTCTAGCCGCTGCTTCGTCAAACTCTGTTGGTTTTTTCCACCATTTCCAATTAGTTGTTCTCTGTAGCTCTACTGCCTCATGAATTATGGCAGTACACAACGAAGAAATTTTTCCTTGCGTGTCTTTTGGATAACGCTCTAGATTCATCATTCTTTCTAAATTCTTTTGTAGCACAAAAATTGTGTCTAGTTTATCTTCCATGTGATCTTTTTCTGTTTGATATCTATAACCTTTGTTAGAAATGGTTCTGCTAACTTGTCGCGACCTGCGACAAATAATATAAACCTGGAAGTATTACCACAACAATCTATTATCCTGAACTGGGACCAATGATGGAGACATTCAGGGATATGGTAAACCATTGTATCAGGATTGGTCTTGAGAATAACACATCAACACTAAAGAAACTGTCAATATTGTCATACCCCCAACTTTCCGATTACAAGGTTATGTCTTACTACAAACTTACTGCAATCTCATCCGCATGTGGCAGACTGTCTCAGATGAAGCATTCAATTAAGAAAGGCAAGACTCCAAAATCACCATTCGTATCAAAACCATATATTGTTTCATGTTATGGATTCAAGATAAATGGCATGCTATTGTCATTCCCAGTAGGAAACAAGAGTTGGGTTCATATTCCACTCAACAATCACACACAGTATATCTTAAAAGACAAGTCATTGAAGGTGAGGTCTTTTGTAATTACACCAGAATCAAATCTCTCTGTATCAAGAGAGAAGTAAAAGAAATCAAGCCAGAATCAGTGATTGGAATAGACAGGAATCTTAGAAATGTTACAATGTCTGACGGCATGGAACATGTATGTATAGGACTGAAAAATTGCTTTCAATCAAGGAGAACACTTCCCATGTTATGGCGTCATTCAAAAGATTTGATGTTAGGATAAAGAAACATTATCAGCAAAGACAGGTAGAGTACAAGGCTGCATGGGAAGGAGTTCTCGTAAGATACATAGATCCAAAACGCACAAGCCAACTCTGTCCAATATGCGGAGATAGACTCCAAGAGGACAGGTTTCACAGACGTAAATTATTGTGCATTAATTGTGGCAGATCAATG